>CASEAD010000112.1 GCA_949285775.1 uncultured bacterium | reverse complement strand
TACCCCTTCTTTTATAATTAAAGTATCAACTCTATCTATATTACATATTTTAAAATTTCCCATTACTATTCCCCTACTAACTATCTCTTTAATGACATAACTTTCTTAGGTAATCTAATTATCATAGCATTCCCAAATATCTCTCTTAACCTATTATCATCTAAATAACTAATATAACAATCTTCATATAAATATACTCTAGTTAAAGGATTATTAATAAAAGCACCTATTCTAATTACTTCAACAGTAGAAGGTATTATAATCTCTTTAATATTACAACCATAAAAAGCCCAATTACCTATTATACGTAACCCTTCATTTAAATATACACCACTTAACTTCTCATTCCCACAAAAAGCTACATCTTCTATCTCCACCAAACTTGATGGAGTAACTAAATTAACAATATTATTTTTAGCATAAGCACCAACACATACCTTAACTATTCCTTCTCTTAAATTAACTACAATTAAATTCTTATCATAATAAGCATATTCACCTATCTCACTATTATCTAATTTATTATACATAAAACCTCCTCATCTAATTTAAAAAGAAAAAGTATCTATAATACCTTCCTTACATTATTATAAAATACTAATTACTCTATTATCTTCTCCTTGAATGAGAATTACCATCTATTCCTCTTTCTTGTCCTTCTTGCTGTGTATGTACAACTTGAGCCCCATGTTCTGGTAAAGAACTATTTTTCATAACATCTCTTTGATGCAAACCAGCTGCTATCCCCGCACTAAGCTTAGCAATATCTCCACTTCCAAAAGTAGCAAACACATTAGCATTACTATCCGTTAGTAAAATAGAACGAACAGTTTCAAGATCAACTTCCCTCAATCCATAATCACGCAATGATTCAAAAAGTAATTGTATTTTTGATGCATAAACCCTAGCTTTTGCCTCTCCAACTTTTTCTACTGCACTAGCCTCAGCTTCAGCAGTTACATCCTTAATCTGAGCATCCAACCTAGCAACATCCAATCTATTTTGTGCTGCCAACAACTCACTCTCATTTGCTCTTTGTTGCGCTACTCTCTTTTCATAATCATCTTTCAATGACTGAGGTATATCACACTTAAATAAAATATCAAAACATAAAAGACCATACTTCTTAGCAAATCTCTCATATCTCTTTCCTGGATCTATTTCAATAATTGAAAAACTCTTACCAAATAAATTATCACAATCATGATTAGCAACAAAAACCCTCATAAGATCCTCAGTAAGTTGATTTAACGCAAGTAAAGCATCCTGATTATTAAATTCAAACTTAACAGGATTAATTATTCTTAAATTTAAAGTATAATCAACAGCCATTTGAATACCATCATGTGATAAATACTTATGTGTAGGATAATCTATTTGCGTATCCCCAACATACATAAGCTTACTCCTATTCCAAGGAGCAATAATCTTAAACCCAGAACCAAACGATTTAGCCTTACCAGTAAAAACATTCTCACAAACCAAAGCACTATTCATAGGTACAGTCTTAAATACCCTTATCATATACTTCTTATAATCATCTGGATTTCTAGCCCCCTTAGGAATAAAAGCTATATCAATACCATTCTCTACCACATCATTAGCATCCACTGCTATCTTCTTATCACCTAAAATATTTAAACTCATCTTAAACTCTCCCTCCAAATTTGATTAATATCCTACCACAACTATATCAATAAGTCAAGATAATATGTTAATTATAAATTTATTCCCTATCTAGCCATAGATCTCATAACCCTATTTTCTAAAGTTCTATTAATAGCATCCTTTACCTCACGAGGTAACTGCCTAAGACCATCTACCCTAGCATCTTTCTTTTTAAGTAAAACACAATACTTACTAACAAGATTATACTTATAATAACTTATAATAAAATTAGCTTTTCTTATTTGTGAACCAATTATCCCCTTATCACTCCTACTAACAAACCTATTCATATCATCTTGATAAGTCTTTTTTAAAGCCTCCAACTCCCTATCTCTTTCTTCCCTAAACACCTGCCTAGATTCTCTATTACCAGTTATTCTAGCCTCCTTCTCACTTCTCTTATACATACTATTAAGTTTCTTATTAACAGCCTTCCTCTGTTTAGCCATCATAGAACCTTGTTTAGCTTTTAATTTCATAACCTCTCTTTGTAACCTAGCCTTCTTACTCTCTACTACCCTCTTAGTCCTAGCATTATTTATCTTAACTTGCCCTAATCTATCAAGCTCAGCCTCTTTTTGTTTCAACCTCATCTCTGTATCATTAATACCCTTATCTAACTTAACAGATCCCTCATCTAAACTAGTACTAACACTTAACTCTTTCTTATTACCCTTAAGTATCTCTAATAAAGCCTTCTTTCTCTGTAACTCTTCCCTTAATTTCTTATCCTTTAAATTAATCTCCTTAATAGCATCCTCTAAAGACTTAACATCCTCACTAACCCTATCAATCTCTTCATCAATAGCACTAATAACTAACTCACTACTATAACTATTACCAAACATATGCTCATCTCTATCTATAGAACTATCTACATTACTAGAACTATCTACACTACTAGAAGTACTACTCCCCCTAACATTCCTAACATAAATCATATTTATAATTTCTTTTAATTTATCATCAATCTTCTTCTCTATATCCTTAGAAATAACACTATTATCATATTTACCATCAAAATAATCAACAACATCTCTAACAAAT
>CASEAD010000111.1 GCA_949285775.1 uncultured bacterium | reverse complement strand
CAATCTAAAGTATCAATATCCCATATAATTATAGGTTTATCTGCTATATTTTTTATTTTTTTATTAACCGTCCCATAACTAGGCCTCAATAAAGTAGGCCTTGTACCAATTATATTAAATATCAAATTATCAGTTTTATTAATCTCTTCTTCTATATCACTTTCCGATGATCTATTAAGTAATTTATGACTATAAGTATGATTCCCTATCTCCATCCCCAATTCATACATCTTCTTAATAATATTTTCATTACCATCAATATTAGTACCTAACACAAAGAAAGTAGCCTTAACATCATATTTATCTAATATATCTAATACCTTATTAGTATTATGATTAGGCCCATCATCAAAAGTAATCGCTACCATAGGCCTATCTATATCTATAACTTCATTAGAGTAAGCATAATATTCATAATCAACATCACAATCTATATTACTATCTATAATACTAAAATCATTTAAATCTATACCTATTCTTTTAACACTACTACCAATCATATTATCAGATTCACTATAAACATATAAAGCAAGATTAACTATATTATCTTCTAAATAATAATCATAATCTATAAATATATCTGCATCTTTATATTCTTCTAACTTAGAATTTAAATAACCATTAATATACCCATCAATAAGTTGATTATTAAAATAAGGATACTCTATAAAAACATTATCATTAATATATTCCTTATTAATAATTAACTCTCTTTTATCATAAAAATAAGTTAATACTAATATTAAAAGAGTCGCTGTTAATATAAGAAAAATATTTTTCTTCACTTTTATCACCTATAAAATAATATTTTCCTAAATTTTATATATTACCAAAATTCTTCCAAAATTCTCCCATATTTAAGTAGTATAATTTAAACATGAAAGGAAGTGATAATATCGAAATTAAAATTATTGGCTCAAACTGTTCTAATGGTATGAGACTAAAAAAAATAATAAAAAGAGTAAGTAAAGAAAACAACATTGACGTTATTATTAATGAATTAAACAATACTTCTAGCAAAAAGAAATACAATATAAATATGATACCCGCTATTGTAATAGATGATAAAATAATAAGTCAAGGTAAAATATTAAGTGATAAAGAAATAAAAAAATTAATAGTAAACACCTCTACAATTTAATTTATACATACTAAAAAACTATACAGTATAATTACTAGTATAGTTTTTATATTAAATTACATTTCCTAATCAAATACTCTAACAACTTAGAACAACCTAAACTAACATCTTTATATGTACTTTCAAAATCACCTGTATACCAAGGATCATCTATATCCCTATTTATATTAGCAAAATCAAGAAGTTTATATACTTTATTATCAATATCATTAAATATATAATTAATACCCCTTAAATTATAACTATCCATTACTATAAAATAATCATATTTATAGTAATCATTAATATCAAGTTTAGATGATCTTTTATTTATATTATAAGGTATATTATTTTTAATTAAAATATCTTTAGTTCCCCTATGTATTCCATTCCCCTCTTCTTCATTACTTATTCCCTTAGAAGATATATTAAATTTATTAGCAATCCCTTTCTTCTTAACCATATCTTTCATTATAAATTCTGCCATAGGAGACCTACATATATTCCCATGGCAAACAAACATAATACTAATCATTTTTATTATTCCTATAAAAATTATAACTATCCCTAACCATATCTTCTATACCATAAATAGGCATCCACCCCAATTCTTTCTTAGCTTTAGTACTATCAGCATAACTAACAGCAACATCCCCCGATCTTCTTGATACTATTTTATAAGGAATATTTATTTTATTTTCCTTTATAAAAGCATTAACTATTTCTAATACACTATAACCTTTACCAGTACCCAAGTTATAAATACTAACTCCCTTATTATCTAATAATTTACTTAAAGCCTTAACATGACCATTTGCTAAATCTACTACATGAATATAATCTCTTACACCAGTACCATCTACAGTATCATAATCATTACCAAAAATACTTAACTCTTTTAATTCACCTACAGCCACTTTAGATATATAAGGCATTAAATTATTAGGTATCCCATTAGGATTCTCCCCTATAAGACCACTCTTATGAGCACCAATTGGATTAAAATATCTTAAAATAGTAATTCCCCATTCATTATCTGAAATATATAAATCATTTAAAATATGCTCTATAAACAATTTACTAGTACCATAAGGATTAGTAGTACCCCCTACCTTATAATCTTCTCTAAAAGGAACATTAGTATTATTACCATATACAGTAGCACTACTAGAAAAAATCAGTTTTTTACAATTAAATTCATTCATAACTTGACACAATACTAAAGTACTATCAATATTATTTTGATAATAAAGAAGTGGTTTCATAACACTTTCTCCAACAGCCTTATATCCCGCAAAATGTATAACAGCGTCTATTTTACTTTTTCTAAATATATCTCTTATTTTTTCCATATCACAAACACTAACATTATAAAAAATTATCTTTTTACCCGTAATAGCCTCTATATTATCTTTAACACTTTCTTTAGAATTACTTAAATTATCGATCACTATAACATTATAATTATTATTTAATAATTCAACACAAGTATGACTACCAATATACCCTAAACCACCCGTTACTAAAATAGTTTTATTCATTAAATCCTCCTATCCTACAGTTTACCTATATAGTATTTACTTTATCTAAAAACTCTTCCTCATTCCAAATCTCAATTCCTAAACTAACCGCCTTATCATACTTACTACCAGGATTATCTCCTACAATAACAACAGATGTTTTCCTAGTAACAGAACTAGTTACCTTACCGCCAT
>CASEAD010000110.1 GCA_949285775.1 uncultured bacterium | reverse complement strand
TAGAGTATTACTATGATGGCGTTGATGAAAATGGAAATTCAATATATAATGGATCAGATGGAAAAACATATCGTTATGACAATAATACTGGAAAATACACGCCTTATAGCCAAAGTACCACACTTAGAGATTATCAAGATGGAAGCAATAGAGTAGGAGACGCAGGAAGTGATGGCCAAACATCAAATGTAAGCAGCGACATATCAGAAGCACGAGAAATAGATAAATATGAAGCAGAAAGCATGAGATTTTATATTGGGGATGGAACTAGAGATGTAGCAGGAGATAATGTAAACGTATCAATTGAGGATATACTAGAAGGAAATGCTCATCAAAGATCAGCATTTCTTAGAGAAGGAGTTACTTATGACAACGCAGAAATAGTTTATAATGATAATGGAAGACCAGAAATAATAGCCACAGCAACATCATCTGGAAGTGGCACTTCAGAAACAGTTAGGTTTACAGAAGGAATTTTAAATTACATTTTTGGAGAAGAAGAATATGAAGAATTTGCAGAAAAAAACTCTAATTAATATTTGATGCGAAATAATAGAAAGTAAAATATTAAATCAAAAAATAAAGCCAGACTTAACTAGTCTTTTAAAAAATAATGATAATGTTGAAAGTACTATGCTAACTAACTTAAACAATCACTAAATAGAAGATACAAAATATCAACTACGACAAAGGAACAATAGTTTCAACTAATTTAGGATATGCCAAAGTATATGATAATGGTTGTGCTAGCGGTACAATTGACACATACACAAATTGGTAAATGTACAAAGAAAGTATAAAAAAATAATATACTTTCTTTATTTTTAAGTTAATTAATGCTATAATTAACAAAAAGAAAGAAGTGACTAACTATGAAAAGAATATTAACAGGATTAAAACCAAGTGGAGAACTAACTTTAGGTAGCTTAATAGGGGGAATCAAACAATCTATCAAATATCAAAATGAATATGAGTCATTTATGTTTGTACCAGACTTGCATGCTATAACAGTACCCCAAGATGCTAAAATATTAAAAGAAAGAATTAAAAAGAACGTAGCGCTATATATAGCCTGTGGAATAGATCCTAAAAAAAATATAATCTATATCCAGTCAGAAAACTTATATCATACTAACTTATCATGGATACTAGAATGTAATACCTATATGGGAGAAGCATCACGAATGACACAATTTAAAGATAAATCTAGCAAAGGAGAAAATGTAAGCGTAGGCTTATTTACTTATCCAATCTTAATGGCAAGCGACATTCTATTATATGACGCTGATTATGTTCCAACAGGAATAGATCAAAAACAACACGTAGAACTATGTCGAGATCTTGCTACTAGATTTAATAATAAGTATGGTTATACCTTCAAATTACCTGAACCTATGATCCCAGAGACAGGCGCTAAAATAATGGATTTACAAGATCCAAGTAAAAAAATGAGCAAATCCGAAGAAAACCCTAAAGGAGTAATTCTGTTACTAGATGATGAAAAAGCAATTAGAAAAAAAATAATGTCTGCCGTAACTGATTCTGATACTAAAGTATATTATGATCCTGAAAATAAACCAGGAATATCTAACTTAATTACTATCTATGCATCACTTAAAGAAATAAATATCAAAGAAGTAGAAAAAGAATTTATTAATTCTAATTACGGAACATTTAAAAAAGCCGTAGCAGATTTAGTAGTAGAAAAATTAACTGATATACAAAATAAATATAATAAATTAATAAATAGTAAAG
Organism: uncultured bacterium; assembly: GCA_949285775.1. Classification (GTDB taxonomy): domain Bacteria; phylum Bacillota_I; class Bacilli_A; order RF39; family UBA660; genus RUG11198. Next base: position 920 of record CASEAD010000110.1, on the reverse strand, counting down.
AAATAGATGATATCTTAGATAAAGGAAGAGATATAACTAATAAAATAGCTAGAGAAAAATATGAAGAAGTAGTAAAAAAAGTAGGATTAGGAAGATAGTGATAAAATGATATATTTAGATTACCAAGCCACAACACCACCAGATGAAAGAGTTTTAAAAACATTTATAAAAGTATGTACTGATTACCCAGGAAATTCCAACTCCTTACATAAACTAGGTGTTGACGCTAAAGAATTAGAAGATTATAGTACTAATAAAATTAAACAAATACTAAATCTAAAAAATAAAGAGATAATTTATACCAGTGGCGCTACAGAATCCAATAACCAAGCTATTAAAGGAATATGTGAAAAATATAAAACTAGAGGTAAACATATAATAACTACCCTTTTAGAACATTCATCTATAACAGAAACCATGAAATATCTATCTGATAAAGGTTTCATTGTTGATTATGTAAAAATAACTGATGAAGGAATAGTAGATATAGACGACTTGAAAAGACTATTAACAAGTGATACCATCTTAGTTAGTATTTGTGCTGTAGATAGCGAATTAGGCTTAAAACAACCCATAGATGAGATAGGAACTATCTTAAAAGATTACCCAAAATGTTTTTTTCATGTTGACTGTACTCAAGCTCTCGGTAAAATTAATATAAATTTTGATAACATCGATCTAGCAAGTGCCTCAGCTCATAAAATATTTGGTTTAAAAGGAATAGGTTTATTAATTAAGAATGATAACATTGTTATCAACAATCTTATTCACGGAGGAAAAAGTACAACCGTATATAGAAGTGGAACCCCACCATTACCATTAATAGTGTCTACAATGAAAGCTATAGAATTAATAATACCTAAAATAGATAAGTATTATGAATATTTAATGTATCTCAATAAAAAGATATTAAATAAACT
>CASEAD010000109.1 GCA_949285775.1 uncultured bacterium | reverse complement strand
TAACAAAAGATGTCAAAGAATTAATAATTCAATTATCATTTCTCTATGATTTAGACGTTATTAAAATGCAAGATATCATTCCAACCTGCTTAACTGAAAAAGGTACAATCAATAAAGAAGAACTAAGAAAAACCTGTAGAAATTATTACCAATTTGACAATCATGGATTATTACCAAGCGTTGTTTATAATTCCCAACCAGAGTACTTAAGAACACCTCTAGGAGATAATTCCAAACGTGCTAAAATGATATATACATTTGAAACAGTAAGCCCCTATGACCTATTAAAAAGCAAAAATAATGGTAATGAACCAACAAATAGAGATTTAAAACTAGCAGAAGACCTTATAATCAATTATGGCTTAAAACCAGGAGTTGTTAATGTCTTACTAGACTATATTTTAAAAACTAATAACAACAAACTAACTAGATCCTTAGCCGAAACAATAGCAGGCCAATGGCAAAGGAAACAAATAACAACCGTAGAAGACGCAATGGAATTAGCCGAAAAAGAACATAAAAAATACAAAAAAAGCATAACCAAACAACCAACAAGAAAAATAATAAAAGAAGAAAAAATACCAGAATGGTTTGATAAAGAAATTAAAAAACAAGAAGCAACAATACAAGAACAAGAAGAAATGCAAAACCTATTAAAGGAGTATAGATAAATGAAAAATATTGGATCTGTTATAAAAGATAATTATTATATAGATAAAACTAAACTAGAAAAAAACTATACTAACGCTATGGAGACTAATCCAACATTTAAAAAATTAGTATCTAGATTAAAACTACCACAAGAATACCTAATGAAATATACCTCTAACCTCGAAGACTCCTGCACTGAGTTAGACAATTGTAAAAAATGTAAAAACATATCACAATGCCAAAACTCCTTTCAAGGTCACGTATATTACCCAGAAATATTAAATGATAACCTTGTTTTTGATTATATTCCTTGCAAATATCAAAAAGAATTAGAAATAAAGAATAAATACAAAGAAAACATCTATCTATTTGATTTACCAAAAGAAATAAAAGAAGCTTCTATGAAAGAAATAGATTTAGATAATCCAGATCGTTTTCAAATAATTAAATGGCTAAAAAATTTCCTAGATACTTACATCCCCCATACAGGTCATAAAGGTTTATACCTAACAGGGAACTTCGGTTGTGGCAAAACATACTTAATATCAGCCGTATTAAATGAACTAGCAAAAAAAGAACACAAAGTAGCAATCATCTACTACCCGGAGTTCCTAAGAAGCCTAAAAGAATCCTTCTCTAGTCCCGATACTTATAATGAAAAATTCAATCTAATCAAAAAAATAGAATTACTACTTATTGATGATATAGGAGCCGAAACAATGACCGAGTGGAGTAGAGACGAAGTATTAGGAAACATCCTCCAATATAGAATGCAAGAAGGACTAACAACATTTTTTACATCAAATTTAGAAATAAAAGACTTAGAAGAACACTTCAGTATCTCTTCAAAAGGAATAGAAAAAGTAAAAGCTAAAAGAATAGTCGAAAGAATAAAACAACTAACCATAGAAATGACTATGGTAAGCGCTAATAAAAGAAAGTGAGTGAATTATAATGAAAGATAATAACATAACAAAAGATTTTACAGATAATAAAGGGCAAAATTTTACAATGACAATAGAGTCAAATGATAATAAAAATATTAATTTAGGTAATAGACACTACAAATTACAATCAACAACTAATAATTATAAAACTACCAAAAAGAAAGGAATCTTCACCTCAGACATAGGTGTAAAAAGTAGTGGCTTTGCCCCAATATTTACCTTAGCCCTAATAGTTGCCTTAGGTGGCGCCCTAATAGCGTACCTATTATGGAGATTCTAAATATAATAATATTATTTTATAACAGGAGGTGCTTACTATGAACTATACAGCATTACAAGTAAAAACAAGTTATTCTATATTAAGTAGCTTAAACGAAATAGAAAAACTAGTTAAGTACGCTAAATCCATAGGATACACCTCCTTAGCCATAACTGATGAAAATAACATGTTTGGAGTCCCAGAATTCTATCAACAGTGCCAAAAATACAACATAAAACCCATAATAGGAATAGAACTAACAATAAATGAAAAAAGAATACTATTATATGCTATAAACAACCAAGGATATAAAAATCTAATAAAATTATCAACTATAATTTCTGAAAAAAACCTAACTATAGAAACCCTAATAAAATATAAAGATAATTTATTACTAATATTACCATATATATACTACGATGAAGAAATATATAATATCTACCAATATAAATATATAGGATATGAAACAGCAGAACAAAGAGATAAAATAAATAAACCAAAAGTATTAATTAATAATGTCTCTTACCTAATAAAAGAAGAACATAAATATCTAGACTATCTAATTATGATAAAAAAGTCTATTACAGTAGGAGAATATGAATTGAATACTAATATAAATAAACACCTACTAACAAAAGAAGAAGTAGATACTTTATCCACCGAAGAAGACATAAATAATACTAAATATATCACTGACATATGTAATGTAGAAATCTCTTACACTAAAGATTTATTACCAATATATGATGAAAATATGGATGCTTATGAATATTTAAAATATTTATGTAATAAAGGATTAAAAAGAAGACTAAAAAATATAGATAATGATACATATACCAAAAGATTACAATATGAATTATCTATCATAAAGGAAATGAATTTCTGTAACTACTTCCTAATAGTTTGGGATTATGTAAAATACGCTAAGAACAACAAAATCCTAGTAGGCCCAGGAAGAGGTTCTGCTGCCGGTAGTTTAGTAAGTTACGTCTTAGGAATAACTGATATTGATCCCATAAAATATGATTTATTATTTGAAAGATTCCTAAACCCAGAAAGAGTAACAATGCCCGATATTGATGTTGATTTCGATAGTGAAAAAAGAGGAGAAGTAATAAATTATGTTATAAACAAATATGGATTCAAAAAAGTGGCAGGAATAATCACTTATGATACCCTAGCTGCCAAACAAGTTATCAGAGATGTAGCAAGAGTATTACAACTACCATTAACAGAAGTAGATGAACTATGTAGCTTAGTTACTGAAAAAAATTTAAAAGACACTTACAATAATAATATCAAATTTAAAAGACTAATTGATAGTAACTACAAATTACAAAAATTATTAGACATAGCATATCATCTAGAAGGACTTCCAAGAAATATCGGAGTACATGCATCAGGTATTGTAATGAGCAGAATAGATATAGATAAAACTATCCCCTTATATAAAAATACCAAAGAAATGTATATAACTGCTTATTCAATGAATTACCTAGAACCATTAGGCCTATTAAAAATGGATTTCTTAGGTATATCTAACTTAACACTAATTTCTGAAGTAATATCTAATATAAAAACTAACGAACACTTAAACATAACATTTACCAATATCCCCATCGATGATAAAAAAACCCTTAATATCTTTAAACAAGCCCAAACAGATGGCATATTCCAATTTGAGTCCCGTGGAATGAGAAACTTTCTTAAAAAACTACAACCAAATTCCTTCGATGATATCATAGCAGCCCTAGCATTATATAGACCAGGCGCAATGAACTTTATAGATAATTATATAGCTAGAAAAGAAGGAAAAGAAAAAGTAACTTATCCCCATCCAAATCTTAAACCAATATTAGAAAGCACCTATGGAATAATAATCTATCAAGAACAAATAATGCAAATAGCAAGAGTTTTAGCCGGATACTCCCTAGGAGAAGCTGATATATTAAGAAGAGCAATAAGCAAAAAAAAAGAAGAAATATTACTAAAAGAAAAACCCAAGTTTATTGAAAACTCTATCAAAAATGGCTATACTAAAGAAATAGCAACTCAAATATATGACATGATTCTAAAATTTGCTAACTACGGATTTAATAAATCACACTCTGTAGGTTATGCCACAGTAGCATATAAAATGGCCTTTCTAAAAACATACTTCTTCAAATACTTTGAAACAGCAATATTAAATAATGTTATAGGAAACGAAACCAAAACCAAAATATACATATCAGAATTAAAACAACATAATATTGATATTTTACCACCAGATATAAATATAAGTAACAATAAATACATAATAACAACCAATGGTATAATATGTCCATTATCCATTATCAAAAACGTAGGAACTTCCATATCTAGAGAAATAATTAAAGAAAGAGAAAAAGGACCTTATACCTCATTTATAGATTTCGTGTCAAGAACATACCCAGTAGGAATAAATAGAAAAGTATTAATCTCCCTAATAGATGCGGGATGTTTTAAAACATTTGAATATAATGAAAAAACTCTAATAAAGAACTTAGATAATATAATTAATTATATAGAGTTAAGTAAAGACGCTGGTATGATCTCAATCGCAGAACCAGAATTAATCAAAGAAGAAGATTATACCAAAGAAGAACTTATTTATAACCAATATAAATCATTTGGTTTCTATCTAAATAACCACCCAACAGATATGTACAAAACTAGTAATGATATCAATTCCAATGACATAAAAACTTACTATGATAAATATATATCAATAGTATTATTAATTGATAACATAAAAGAAGTAACAACCAAGAAAAATGATATAATGGCTTTTATAACTGCTTCCGATGAATTTGGACAACTATCCTTAACTATGTTTCCTAAAACATACCAACAATACAACAATATATCCAAAAAAAACATTGTCAGATTTTTTGGAAGAGTAGAAAGACGCTACGACCAATACCAAGTAGTAGTAAATAGTCTTAAAATATTAAATTAATAAAAAAGCTAATGCTTGATTGCATTAGCTTTTGCCAAATATAATCTTATCTTCTACGTATAGAATTAGAATAATCTCTTTCACTAAGAGCAACAGTAGTTTCATTACTAGTACTATGACTATCAGCATTATTATATGATTCAACAACAATCTCAAAATTAGCATCATCATATCCATCAGCTTGAACATTTACATCATATTCTCCAACTCTAACATAAGAACAATATGCATCGTCATAATAATAAGTTTCAGCATAACTGTCCCCATTATTGAAAGTAATAGTAGCATCAGGTATAGGCATCTTAGTTTGTTCATCTATTAAATGAAAAGTATAATAACCACATTCATTCTGTGCTACAACAGTTCCAGCATCATTAATATGTGTCCATGTAAGACTAAATACTTGACCATTCTCATCATAATTAGGAATAGATAACCTTAATTCATTAGAATTAGCATTATTCCAATCAGCATAAACTCCACTATTATGAGTAGATTCAATATTATCAATTGGAAAATTTACTTCCGAACTAAACACAGCAACATTATTACTTCCATCTGTTTTATAAACTATTACTTTTTTATCGTCCCCATTAGAAAAAGCTAACCTAAATGGACCCAAATTATCTCTCCCAGTATCAATAGCGTTACTACCATCGATTACAACATCGAAGGGCTTTGGGCTTGTATCACCAGGTAGCTCATTGCTATCAGTATAACTCACTTTATCTCCACTATCTAGGTTTTTAACATTATTTGACTGAGCCAAATTAGCTCCGCCAGTCAACAATACACCAGCAGCCCCTAAGGCCATTACTTTTTTTAATGTATTTTTATCCATTATATTACCTCCCTACACCCTATTATAGCATAATGAGTAAATTTCTGCAAATAGAAATAAAAATAAAGCTCCCCTAAAACATACTAAAAGGGTACCTTTTTGGTAATTTTAATTCAAAACTTAATTTTTCACCACTAATAGGATGATAGAAGGATAATCTCTTAGCAAATAAAGCTACACTCGTTTTATTATCACTATTAGGATTATATTTAGCATCCCCTACTAAAGGATAACCGCGAGATGCAAACTGCACCCTAATTTGATGTGATCTTCCAGTCTCTAAATAAATCTTTACCAAACTCAAATTATTCTTACATCCCAAAACTTCATACCGAAGAATAGCTTTCTTCCCATGCTTTTCATCAGTAATATAACTAATATTTTTCTTAGTATCTTTAATCATATAATCTTCCAATATCCCCTTATCACTTAAAAGCTTATTTTCTACAACTGCATAATATATTTTTTTAAACTTATGACTTCTAACTTGTTCACCCAACCTAGAAGCCGCTTTTGAAGTCCTAGCAAAAACCATAACCCCACCAACAGGCCTATCTAACCTATGAACAAGCCCCAAATATACATTACCAGGCTTATTATATTTATCCTTAACATACTTTTTTAATACAGTAAGTAAATCAATATCTAAAGACTCATCCTCACATACAGGCATATTTACAGGCTTCTCAACCACCAATAGATGATTGTCTTCATACAAAACATTAATCTTTGGATACTCTACCATATATACCACAAGGAAGTACCAAATTATTCTCTTCTATTGGTAATCCTATTTCTCCTGTCTCAATATTAGAATTATTAAATGTTAAAGATAAAATATTATGTAAAGAAGTAGGCGATATCCCAGTTGTATAAGAATTTATTAACAAAAAAGAATACTCATCATCTAAAACATCACTCGCTTTAATTAATAATTCCTTTAAATTACTTTCCAACTTCCAAACTTCACCATTAGGACCTCTCCCATAACTAGGGGGATCCATTATAATCCCATGATAAGTTCTCCCTCTTCTCTTTTCTCTCTCTAAAAACTTAATAACATCATCAACAATAAATCTAATTTTATTATTTTCTAAACCACATAACCTCATATTCTCTTTAGCCCAATCTACCATTCCCTTAGAAGCATCAACATGAACTACCTCAGAAGCCCCCGCTAAAGAAGCCGCCATCGTAGCACACCCTGTATATGCAAATAAGTTTAAAACCCTAAAATCACTCTTATTACTAGATTTAATCTTATTCATAACATATTCCCAATTAACTGCTTGCTCTGGAAAAATACCCGTATGCTTAAAATTAGTAGGACTTACCTTAAAAACTAAATCTCCATATCTAACAGTCCAATATTCCTTTAACTGTCTCTTAAACTCCCAACTTCCCCCACCTTTATTACTCCTATGATAAAACCCATCCCATTTATTCCAAATATCACTATCACTCTTATTCCATATTATCTGTGGGTCAGGTCTCCTTAAAATAACACTCCCCCATTTCTCAATCTTCTCCCCATCTCCACTAGCAAGACACTTATAATCTACCCACTTATCACTTATATTAATCATAAAACCACATCCCAAAAAAATTATACCATAAAAACCAATAATATAAAATAAAAAAAGCTATTCGCTTCTAACATTCCCCTTAACATACTCTTCTCTCAAAATAGATATAATCCTAATAACTAAATCTAAATCACTTTCCAATAAATAATGACAATTATCATTAATCTCTCTAATCTTATCCTCAGTACTCTTCTTATTATCTTCAATACCAATAAGACTCTCCACATCAGTTTTAAATAAAAGAGCAATATTCTTTATAACAGATAAACTAGGCTCAGACTTACCAGTTTCTATCCTAGATAAACAATTTCTATTAATTCTAAGCATATTCGCAAGTGTCTCTTGCGACATGCCATGATTCTTCCTTAACATTTGTACTTTTTCTCCAAAACTCATTCAATCACCACCAAACAAAAATACTTAATCCATTATAAATATTTTTTCCTAAATAATAAATACAATGATATAAATATTAGCAACTATGATTATAATATTATCAAAATTATAATTTTTATACTTCTTTACAAACCAAATAAAATACTATATAATTAATATCAAAAAAGGAGGAAAATTTTATATGAGAGGAGATAAATATAAGATTATAGAAAATAACTACTATAAATACAATGATATAATTAAACCAAAAAAAGATTATTATAATGATTATATTTATAAGAAATATGATTATTATAAAGCTACTAGTTTTTCAGATTTATTTAAAGTAAGTAGAAAAGATCTTAAAAATTTAGCTAATTATTTTGAACGAATCATTTCAGATAAAGATTATAAATTAAATCCGACTGATAAAGCATTACTTAATGCCAAATTTTTCTATCTTGATAAAAAGCAATCTACTCAAAGCCAAACCCAATCATCAACAAACCAAACACAAACCCAGCCAACACTACCAAAAGGATCTTCTTACAATGCTAGCGCTATGTGGAGTCCGGTTAGTTATGCTGGAACAGTATATGAATGGAATAGAGGAGTAATTGGCATTTCATATGATGGGAATGTCGAAAAAGAATCTTTAGATGGAACTTATAATCATCATGCGGACGCATCTGTAAGGGTATCAAGTGCATTAGGTGCAAGTATTCCTATGACAACGGCCCCATTTGAGGCTGGAATAAACGCCAGTGAAAAAGGAGTATTAATATTGCAAGCAGAAGGAGACAAATGTTTTGTATATTTTCCAGAAAGTATTACTACTAAACAACAACAAGAGTTAATAAAAGCCGTAACCCCACGTTCAGGATTTGAATTTTCTTTTGTAAGAGGCGACGAAATGTTTCAATTCCAAACAGCTAAAGATGTTATAGAATACACCAATGCTTTAGCAAGCTTATCCAATCAAACAGCCTCTACACGAGTATCAAGATAACTTATCAATTAGACTATAGATTAATAGTCTTTTCTTATACCTAATATTCTTGACTAAAAAAAACAACTGCTATATAATTTTTATATATTTAAAAGAAAGGACGTAATTATATGATAAATAAAGAATTACTTGAGGAATATGCTAAAAAATTAATGTTTAAAATGAACGATGAAGAATATAAAACCCTAGAAGAAGAATTTAATATCATCCTAAAACAAATGGATTTAATAGGAAAAATAAAAAATATAAAAGAAGTAAAACCAATGACATATCCCTTTATAAATACTGATGCTACACTTAGAGAAGATGAAATAGATAATACAATTACAACTACAGATCTTTTACTAAATGCTAAAGAAAAAGAACGAAATCAAATAAAAATACCAAAGGTGGTGGAATAATGAGAGGTTTATCCATAGATGAATTAAGAAAAAAGTTAGATAATAAAGAAATAACTTCAGAAGAACTTTTCCACCAAACTGTTGAAAACATAAAATTATATCAAGAAAAGTATAATTCCTTTGTAACCATACTTGATAAAAAAGAAGAATTAATTGGTAATACTATCTTACAAGGAATACCTTATGCCTTAAAAGACAACTTATCAACTAAAGGAATATTAACAACAGCATCTTCTAATATCTTAAAAGACTATATCCCTATATACGACGCTACTGTATATAAAAAGTTAAAAGAAAGTGGTGCCGTACTAGTTGGAAAAACCGTTTTAGATGAACTTGCAATGGGAGGAACCGGAACTACTGGACACACTGGAGTTGTAAAAAATCCTTGGGATTCATCTAGATTAATAGGAGGATCATCTGCCGGAAGCGCATCTGCAGTCGCTTTAGGATTAGTTCCTTTTGCTATCGGATCTGATACCGGAGACTCTATCAGAAAACCAGCAGCCTTTGGCGGAGTAGTAGGATATAAACCAACATATGGAAGAATCTCTAGATATGGACTATTCGCTTTTGCTTCCTCTCTAGATCACGTTGGCGTATTCGCAAGAAACGTTAAAGATATTGCCTATGCTACAGATATTATAAAAGGTCAAGATAAATATGATATGACAACCTTAAAAGACGATGGTAAAATATATTCCAACCTTTTAGATAATAGTATTAAAGGAAAAAAATTATTTTATATAAAAGAAATATGCAATTTAGATAATTATAAAAACACAAAAGACAAAGTACTATTAGAAACCCTAACTAAATTTCAAGAAACATTAGAAATATGTAGAAGACTAGGGTTTACTATAGAAGAAGTTAGCTTTGATAAAGATTTACTTAACGCTATATACCCAACCTATATGACAATATCCTGTGCTGAAGCCACAAGCAATAACGCTAACTTAACCGGAATCCAATTTGGACCTCGCGCTGAAGGAAATAATATTGAAGAAATAATAACTAACGCAAGAACCCAAGGATTCTCAGAACTAATAAAAAGAAGATTTATCCTAGGTAGCTATATTCTGCAAAAAGAAAACCAAGAAAAACTATTCTTAAATGCTTGTCGTATAAGAAGATTAATAGTTGATAAAATGAATGAATTATTTAAAGAATATGACGGATTAATCTTACCCGCATCCGGAGGAATAGCTCCTCATTTTGATGAATCATCAGATAAATTATCAGATAGATATCTATTATTAGAAAATCACTTAGCAATAGCAAATTTTGGAGGTTTCCCATCAATCACAATCTCATCTGGATTTATAAATAATATGCCCATAGCAATTAATATAACAGGGAGAGTCAAAGAAGATGATATTGTCCTAAATATGGCCAATATAATAGAAAAAGAACTAGGTTATAAAAACCAATATGCGAAAGGAGATAAATAACATGTATAAAGCAGTAATAGGACTAGAAGTACACTGTGAAATAAAATCCACATCTAAAAACTTTTCCGGATCCCCTAATAAATATTCGCTTATACCTAATATAAATATATCTCCCATAGACATAGGTTACCCAGGAATACTTCCCGTTATTAATAAATACGCCACTAAACAAGCCCTAAAAACAGCCTTAGCCCTTAATTGTACAACCCCCAAATATTTATCATTTGAAAGAAAAAATTACTTTTATCCAGACTTACCAAAAGGTTACCAAATAACTCAAATGTATAACCCAGTTGGTATAAATGGATATCTTATAATAAATATAAAAGGCAAAGACAAAAAAGTATTAATTCACGATACCCACTTAGAAGAAGATACAGCATCCCTAGAACACTATCAAAACTATTCCTTAATAGATTACAACAGATGTGGTGTACCATTACTAGAAACCGTAACTGAACCATGCTTAAACTCATCAGAAGAAGCCGTAGCATTCCTAGAAGCATATAGAAATTTACTACTATACTGTGATATATCAGAAGCTCGTGCTGATAGAGGACAAATAAGATGTGATGTTAACGTCTCTTTAATGAAAGAGGATTCCAAAGAATTAGGTACAAGAGTAGAAATGAAAAATATAAATTCCTTTATTAAAGTAAAATCTGCTATAGAATGTGAAATAAAAAGACAAACAGAAATATTAAACAAAGGTGGAACTATCGAACAAGAAACAAGAAGATATGACGCTGAAACAGATACAACCTATTCAATGCGAAAAAAAGAAGACGCCATTGACTATAAATACTTCACCGAACCCAACTTACCACCAATCCCTATAACAGACGATTTCATAGATGAAATAAAAAAAGAAATACCTAGATTACAATATGAAAGATTAAACACTTACATTAAAGAATATAAACTACAAGAAAAAGACGCTAATACTCTAGCAAGAAACAAAGAACTATCTGATTTCTATGAACAAACAGTATCCCTAGGAGCAGACCCAATAGAATCATCAAACTATATAACAGGTCAAATACTAGCATACCTAAACAAAGATGAATTATCAATTAAAGATATATTTATAACCCCACAAATGCTAACAAACTTATTAAATATGCAAAAAAAAGGTCAAATATCTTCTAAACAAACAAAAGATATCTTAAATAAATCATTAGAAGAAGACAAAGATCCAATAGAATTAATTAACAAATTAGGACTATCTCAAATAACAGATAAAGATACCATAACAGAAATAATAAATAATATCTTAGAAGAAAACCCTAAATTAATTAATGACTATAAAAATAGCAAAAACGTCTTAGGCTTTATAATAGGTCAAGTAATGAAAAAATCAAACGGTAAAGCCAACCCTAAACTAACAAATGATATTTTAGTAGAAATTCTACAAAATAAATAATATAAATAAAAATATTTTGGAGGTTTTGTATGAATATAGAAGAAGTAAAAATAGAATTAACAAACTATTGTAAAAGAATGTGTATACACTGTAGTAGTGATGCAAATACAAAAAAAATAATTGAACTAGACTTTGAAAAAGTAAAAAACATAATAGAGCAATGTTCAAATTTAGGAGTAAAAAGTATAGTTTTAACAGGAGGAGAAGCAACAGAATATAAAGATATAAAAAAAGTAATAAAGTATATAAAGAGTAAAAAAATAAATAATATCAAACTATATACAATGTGTGAACCAACCACAGAAAAATATAATTTACTAAAAGAATTAATATCCCTAGGACTAACCGAAGTCATTTACTCACTAACAATATCTTTAACAACAGATGGCGCTGTAACTTATGACAACATCGAAGAGTTTCTAATAAAAATTAGCCAAATAACCAATCTTAGCTTTCATTATTGCTTAACTACAAAAACAATAGAAGACATAGATATATTAGAGAAACTATTATTTAATATAGGATATAATAATTTTACCAGTATAAGTTTCTTAAGATACGTTGAACACGGACGAGGAAAAGATAATTTAACTTTATCAAGCGCTGACTTAAAAAAATTCAAACCCAAGATAATATCTCTAATGCAACAATTTCCAAATAAAATCAGACTAGGTAGTCCTTTTAACATCCTAAACGTAACAAATACTCCCTGTACCGCAGGATCCAAAACAATTATTATTGGTTTTGATGGCAATGTTTACCCTTGTGATGCAATGAAATATTTTGATTATCTAGGAATAGGAGGAAGCATCTATTCATCCAACCTTCAAGATATATACCAATCAAATTACTTTCAAGAAATAAGAAGAGCTAGCAATAGTATAAATGAATATTGTAATAACTGTAAACATGATAAATGTAAAGGTGGTTGCCTAGCCCAAAAAATGCTTGAAATAATAAAAAGAGAAGAAACAATTACCACAAAATGGTATCAGGAAAATGCCCTAAGAACTATGAATAACTTTGAAAACGAAAATATTCTAAAACTAAATGCATATACAGGAATTATAGGAGAATATGGAGAATTCTTTGATTACATAAAAAAACTCTATACCCACAATCTTTCTTCAGAAAAAAAACAAGAAATTCTAAAATTAGCTCCTAAAGAAATAGGGGATTTAGTATGGTACTTATCCACATCTCTTGCTATTTCATATAATTATACATTAGATGAAGTCTATGAATATATACTAAATTTAAAACCAACTATGTATAAAATCGACGCTAACTTAATATATAGAGCCAGCCAAAAAAAAGATCCATTATGCCCATTTAAAAATAAGTTTACTGGATATAACATTGACGCTATTAACCAAGCCTTACCATTAAATAGTCAAATAGATATCTTAAATGAAGAACAAGTCCTAAAAATGGTCTTAAATTTTAAGAAAGTATTAAATAAATTAGATTATATAGAAACCAAAGAAGACGCTATTAAAGTAGTAGCAGACATCTTACTAGAAGTAGCAAAAATATTAAAAATATTATTTAATAAAAACTTAAGTGAAGTATTAAATGATAATATAGAAAAATTAAGAAAAAGATATCCAAACGGATTTAGCACAACAACTTCCAACTTAAGAATTGACGCTCAAAAAAAATATAAAGAGGAAGAAGAGTATAGAGTACCCAAAACTAGAATACTTTCAGGAAACAAATAAAAATTAAGGAAAACTAATAAAAATAATTGACATAAAAACACTTAAGTGGTATATTTATATCAACACGAAGGTGTTTTTATTTTAGATAATTTTGGAGGAAAACTTATGAAAAAAATATTTAAATCTATAGCAAGATATTTTAAAGGCGTAAAAAAAGAAATAGGAAGAATAAGATGGACTAGTGGAAAAGATTTATTAAAATACTCAACAGTAGCAGTATCATTTATGCTATTTATAGGAGTATATTTCTATATAATAGAATTATTAACATCTTTAATAAGGAGTGTAGCATAGTATGAAAAAAGAATGGTATGTAGTAAATACAGTAACAGGTTATGAATATAAAGTAAAAGAAAAATTAGAAATGATGATTAACTCAATGGAATTACACGATAATATTTATAGAGTAGTTGTACCAGAAGAAAAAGTAATCGAAGTAAAAAATGGCGTAAAAAAAGAAAAAGTAAAAAAAATGTTTCCAGGATATGTCTTGGTTGAAATGGTTATGTCAGATGAAGCCTGGTATATCGTAAGAAATACCCAAGGAGTAACAGGTTTTATTGGATCATCAGGAAAAGGAGCAAAACCAATCCCTCTATTACCCCAAGAAGTAGATAAAATACTTAATAGCATGGGACTAAGCAGAATAGATGTAACCAAAGAGTTAGAAGTAGGAAAAAAAGTAAAAATATTAAATGGACCATTTAAAGATATGATAGGAAAAATAGAATCAGTAGATATGAAAACCCAAAAATTAAACTTAAATGTAGATCTTTTTGGTCAAGAAACATCAATCGAAGTAGACTTAGCAGATATAGAATCATAAAATGTATTTCTATCCCATAAAAAGAATTAAGTAGGTGATTAATGTGAACAAAGTAACAAGCATTCCAGATAATTTTCTAATAGAACTACCTATAAATAAAGAACAAGAAAGAATATTCATAGAACAAATTAATAGATTTAATGAATTAAGCAATAAAAAAATAGAATTAAAATCATTAAAGAGGGACGAAAAAGAAAAATTATTCTTACCAAAAGGAACAATGATTCACGGAATAAGTGGATTTAACCTAGAAAAACTAGAAAGTATAAAAAGAACTGGAATAATCACAGGACAAGCATTTGGAATACCGGAAGACGGAGAAACATATTATTGTGCTGATTTTTACCGTGTTGATAAAGATATGTCAATGGAAGAATTTAATAGAGAATTTGAATTTTGAGATGGAAGATGCCCATTTGGAAACGGCCTAAGAGGCAAAGGTACCGTGGCATTCATAATAGAACCAACTAAAGAAAGTGAAGAATTACTATCATATGATTGCTATAGAGAAGGAAACAATGCTGATATTACAAGAAGCTTTACCCATAGTGCAGGCCTATTAGCAAGAAAAGAAAAGCTATCGTCTATTCTGTATGGAGTACCAAGTAATTTAATTAAAGGCATAGTCTTAGGAAATAAATTACTAGAACGTACAGAAATAATAAAATTAATGATTAAATTATTTCCAAACTGTTACATATCCACTATTGATGGAAGTATTATATATGATCCTATAAATGATAAAGAATATAATGAAAAAGTAGAATTACGCGCTTCTAATTATACAATAAGAAAACAAAACGAAATAACGCAAATAGAATTATTAGATAAAAAACAAGATTATACTAAACTCCAAAAACTATATAACAGTTTTATTGAACAAGTTATAATAAACTGTCCTGAAGAAGAAGTAATAAGATTATTAAAAGATAATAATATTTATCAAGGAACAGATAAACAAATATTAGAATATATAAATAGAGTAAAAGAAGAGTATAGAGAAAAATATCAAAGGAAATAACTATCAAAAGAACTATTTAATAAAAATATAATTTATTAGTAGTTCTTTTAATTAACATACTAAAAAAACATAAAAAAACCAATAAAAATAGTTGAAAATAGAGAAAAATTATGATATCATTATAACCGCAACCAGATATAAGGTTTAATAAGTGGGAGGCAAAGCCAATACCAAAAGCGGACGCTATTTGAACCACTCGCGAAAATGATAATATTAACTAATTAATAGGAGGTCTATTTCGTGGCAAAAGAAATTACGAAGAAAATTAAGTTGCAAATACCTGCAGGAACAGCTACACCAGCTCCACCAGTTGGAACAGTATTAGGACCTGCTGGAATTAATCTACAAGAATTTTGTACAAAATTCAACGACGCAACTAGAGATAAAATGGGAGATATCCTACCAGTAGAAATTACTATATATGATGATAGAAGTTTCGATATGGTATTAAAAACTCCACCAGTACCATTCTTATTAAAGAAAATTGCTGGAATTAAATCAGGAAGCTCCAAAGGCGAAAAAGTTGCTACAATTACAAGAGAACAACTTAAGAGCATTGCTGAAACAAAAATGCCAGATTTAAATGCTTACACAGTAGAAGCTGCAATGAAAATTGTTGAAGGTACTGCTCGTAACATGGGAATCGAAATAAAAGATTAAGAATAATTCCGATAGGTAAAAAAACCTACGTGGAAGGATTAAAGTCCGCTACTTAACCACAAAGGAGGTAAAAAAATGAAAAAAAGCAAAAGACATATTGCTAACTTAGAACAAGTAGATAAAAGCAAGTCATATTCCATTGAAGAAGCTATAAAATTAGTTAAAGCTACATCAAACGCTAAATTTGATTCAACACTAGAAGTAGCAATGAATTTAAATTTAGACGTAAAGAAAGCAGACCAACAATTAAGAGGATCTGTAGTATTACCAAACGGAACGGGAAAAGCTAAAAAAATACTAGTTCTAGCTAAAGGAGATCAAGCTAAAGCAGGAACTAACGCTGGTGCTGATTACGTTGGAGACATTGATATGATTACTAAAATAGAAAAAGAAAATTGGTTTGACTTCGACGTAATAATTGCAACCCCAGAAATGATGCCAGCACTAGGAAAAATTGGTAAGTTATTAGGACCAAAAGGATTAATGCCAAACCCTAAAACGGGAACAGTAACTACAGATGTAGCCAAAGCAGTAGAAGAAGTAAAAAAAGGTAAAGTTGACTACCGTACTGATAGCTATGGAAATATCCACGGAATATTTGGAAAAGCAAGCTTTGATGATGATAAATTAATTGAAAACCTAACAACATTTGTTAATGTTATCTTAAAAGCAAAGCCATCAACAATAAAAGGTAATTATGTAAAGAATATATCAATATCATCTACTATGGGTCCAGGAATTAAATTAGATATAAATTCATTTGACAAATAGTAGTATATAGTATATAATATAAATCGTTCAAGAAAAATTATGCCAAAGACAGTAAGGACCAATTGGTTTGAAAATCTTACCGAGGAATAAAACTATAAACTTTTATCCCTCGTCCCATACGAGGGTTTATTAATGGCATTAAGAAAGGAGCAAGGTAAAGTGGCAAACGCAAAAGTAATAGAACAAAAATCACAAATAGTTTCTGAAATAAAAGAAAAATTTAATAACGCAAAGTCAGTAGTATTATTTGACCCACGTGGATTAAAAGTTTCAGAAGTAACAGAACTAAGAAAAACTTTAAGAGAATCAGGATCAGACTATAAAGTATACAAAAATACTTTAACCAAGAGAGCCGTAGCAGATAGCGGTTATGAACTTGATTCATACCTTGAAGGCCCAACAGCAATATCATTCTCAAGCGATGAATTAGCCCCAGTAAAAATTTTAAGCGACTTTGCAAAAGATCATGAAGCATTAGAGCTTAAAGTTGGTATTGTTGAAGGAAAACTAGCCAATGTTGATGAATTAAAGAAGTACGCAGCAATTCCATCAAGAGAAGGATTGCTAACAATGTTAGCAGGTGGAATGATAGGAGTAGTAAGAGATTTATCAATATGTTTAGATTTATATTCTAAAGAAAAAGAACAATAAAAAATATATAAGGAGGAAAAATAATTATGGCAAAATTAACAAAAGATGAATTTATTAGTGCTTTAAAAGAAATGACTATTCTTGAAATTAAAGAATTAGTAGACGCAATGAAAGAGGAATTTGGAGTAGATCCAAGTGCAGTAGCAGTAGCAGCTGCTCCAGCAGCAAGTGCTGCACCAGAAGGACCTTCTAAAGTAAATGTTGTATTAACTGCAGCAGGAGCTAACAAAATAGCAGTTATCAAGATTGTTAGAGATATTACTGGACTAGGATTAAAAGAAGCTAAAGCAATTGCTGATAACGGTGGAGCTGTAAAAGAAGGCGTTGACAAAGAAGAAGCAGAACAACTTAAAGCACAATTTGAAGAAGCTGGCGCAACAGTTGAACTTCAATAACATATAAGACACTTTACAAAGTGGTCTTTTTTTTTACCAAATATTTTCTAGTAACTTGATTATTAATAAATATTATGTTAATATAACCTTGAGGTGAAACCGATGACAGAAAAATTAAGACAAATTAGAGAATGTTACGAAATACTAAAAGAAGAAGAGGATATAATTAGAAAAAAGGGAGTAAATTACGAAAATTATGAAATAGACTTACAAGCATTAGAAGACCTAAGAAGAGAATTAAATAATATGGCTATAAACATCATTCAAGAAGAATCTCAAATTAATCAACTAAAAGAAAAAATTGAATTAAACAAAACAAGATTAGAAACATTAGAAAATATGTCAAAGAAACAATATCCAAAAATCGAAGGAAGAGATAAAACACGTAAAAAAGATATTTTAGAACGAAGTGGATTTATATCTACCGAAAGAGTTGATGGAAGAGAAGCGTTCATTGCCAGAAGCTTAGTAGGTCAATATTATGACTTAGTTAAAGAAACAAGAAGATTACAAGTAGAATACAATAATTTAATTAATCAACAAAATAATTTGCAAAGTACAGCCAATTTAGAGCCAGAAAAAATTATCCCGTTAGAATCATCTAATTTAGAACCAAAACAAACTATACCAGTAGCAGAGCAAAGAACTTCATTAGAAGAAAATATATCCTCTATAAAAGAACAAATAATAAAACTGCTAGAAGAAAGAAACTTACCTAATCAAGGAAAGAAGACCACTATTAGATTTGAAGGAGAATCATATATAATTCCTAGAAACCGTAAAGGAGAATTTAATGCACTTAATACGCAATACAATTCTTTAAGAAAAAAACTTAGAGCATTAAATAGTAATGTAATAGATTTTATGAGCTATGCCCCAGCATCAACTCCAGTAGAAACTAGAGAATTAGATGGTCAAAATACTAGCACACAGAGTATTGGTGATCTATTAGGTGGTATGAGTGCAATGATAAAACCAGAAGAGCAAGAAGAACAACAACAGTCTGAAGGAATTGGTGCATCTGTAGAAACACACGCAGATTCAGAACAATCAGTTCCAGTAACTCAAGAAGCTAGGGACAAATTGGCTGAAGAAATAATTGGTGCGGTAGCGGGATTGACTTCACCAGATAAACTAACACAAGGTGGAACCGGAGAACAACCAGAAGGACCAGAAAGTGGAGAAGAAAGTCCATCAAGCTCATTAGATGATGAAGATAGGGCAATAGAAGAAATGTTTAAAAATCGCCCGTCACGTGAATCTGAACCTGTTTATGATTGGGAACAAGAAGGAACTGGTGATGAAGAAGAGCAAACCGTGGAAGAAGAACAAGCTGAGGAAGAAGAAGTAAAAGAAGTTAGACCACCTAAATTCATAACCAAAATTAAAGACTGGGTAAAAAAACATAAAAGAATTATTGCCGGTGTAGTAGGAGCACTAATGATAGGTGGTGCAGCATTAGGCATTATAAAACTTAATTCTGGAAATAATTCTCAAAGTCAAATTCCAACAGAACCAACCACATCAACAGTTAGCGATGATTTAGAAGATACTAATAGCGAAGAAACTACCTATGAGTTACCAGAAATGCCAACTATTATAACAGATCAGCAAGAAGAGTTTATAGATTCACTATTACCACAAGAAGATGAAGAATTATTAGGCCCTGAAGTATCAATTGAAGAGCAAACAGAATCATCTAACAACGAAGAAACCGAAACCTATAGCGACGCTAGTCAAGATATATTAATAGGAGGACAGGTTAACATAAATGATGGTTCAAGAATATATGCTACCGCAGCCGACTCAATTTTAGAAGAAAATTCATATAATCCATACTACAATAGTAGTCAAGATAGAGTAGTATTAGGTGTATCAATAGAACATAATGGCAATATTGTAAATGTTCTAGCAAATACCGAAAACTACAATCAAAAAATTATAGATCTATTAAGTGATGGTGGTCAAATAGTAAGTGTCCTAACCGCAGCCCAAGATAAAGTTACACAGAATTTTGACGGACAAACCCCAATGACATCATCAGAAATAAACGAAGTAGCAGAAGGTTTCTATAATATTGGTAGCGTATCAAATAATAATGAAAGGGGCAGAAGTAGATGAAAGATATAGAATTATATGATATAATATCCTTAAAAAATGGAAAAGACTACACCGTAATAAGAATGATAGAAGAAAATGAAAAAATGTATTTACTTTTAGCAGGAGTAGATGAGAACGAAGAACCTGATATCCATGACATTAGAATAGTTGAAGAAATAACAAAAAATGGTAAAAAAATGATAAAAGAAATTCAAGATGCTACTCTACTAGAAAATTTAAAAGAACAGTTTTCATCAGCACTTAATGCAGATATTTAGAGGATAAAGTGAGTCAATACTTTGAACAAGATAATAATTTAAAAGATGAAAAAAAGTTATTAAATATAAAATTTCAAAATAAAAATTATAAATTTTACACAAATAATGGCTTATTTTCTAAAGAACATTTTGATTATGGTAGTAGACTATTATTAACTAACATTATTGCTAAAAAAATAGAAGGTAATGTTCTAGACTTAGGATGTGGATACGGAGTAATAGGTATAATACTTGCTAAAACGTATCCTCACCTAAAAATAGATATGATAGATATTACAGATATAGCTATAAAAACCACAAAAGAAAATGCTATATTAAATGAGTCTTACAATGTAAATATCTTTAAAAGTAATATTTATAGCAATATAACTAATAAATATAATTATATAATTACGAATCCACCAATAAGGGCTGGAAAAGAAGTAATAAGAAAGTTTTTAATTAATGCTAAAGACCATTTAACAGATAATGGACAGTTGTGGTTTGTAATGAGAAAAAACCATGGAGTAAAAAGTATAATAAAAGAGTTAAGTGCATACTACAATATTTCAGTAGTAGAAAAGTCAAAAGGATTTTATATAGTGTGTGCATATTTAAAATAAATGTTATATAAAGTAATGTTAAAAAGCACAATTCCTTAACCAGATGTGAATTGATACAAATTATTAAAGAAATCGCGGAAATTTCCGTTGACTTTTTACAAAAGAGGTGTTAACATTATATATTGGTAACACGTCTTTTTTGGCGTGAACAAAATATTAATCTAGGCATAGGGGTGAAATCAATGGCTTATAAAATAAAGCAAAGCGGTGATTATAGAAAAAGAAGAAATTTTTCTATGATTAAAAATTCATTAAAACTTGATAATCTATTACAAATTCAAAAAGAATCATACGAGTGGTTCAGAACAGAAGGAATAAAAGAGGTATTTAACGACTTATTCCCCATCGAAAGTTTTTCAGGTAGTCTATCATTAGAATTTGGCGAATACGAATTTGATACACCAAGATATTCATTAAAAGAATGTAAAGATAGACAAATTACCTATGCATCTCCATTAAAAGTACAAACAAGACTTTTTAATAACGAGACAGGAGAAGTTAAAGAACAAGAGATATTTTTAGGAGATATGCCTTTAATGACAGAAAGCGGAACTTTC
>CASEAD010000108.1 GCA_949285775.1 uncultured bacterium | reverse complement strand
ATATTAATAAATAATAATACGCAAGAATTATTAAGGAGAGTAAATCAAAGGACTAATATAAGTAAGTTTGATAGAGAAACAAATAAATATAATAAGATGTATTTAGATACTTATAAATATATGTATGATAATAATATGTTAGAGAATAAAATGTATTTAGTAGATTGTACTAATCTTACTATTGAAGAGCAAGTTAATAAAGTAAAAAATATTATTTTAAGGAGTTGATTAAGATGATATTAAATGATAATCAGGCAAATATATTGTGCTATTTTGCGTTTGCAACTTATACAATTAAAAATCCAAAAGATTATGATTTTCCTAAAAATTTGAAATTTGTTTTTAAACAAGAAGATATTTATTTGCTTGAGAGTTTAATAAAAAGTAAGGTTAAGAAAAATTTATTTTATTATGATGATGAGGGAAGTGCTTATTATGTATATAATCAAGATATAGAAAATGTAGTATCTATTTTAATAAATAATTTAGATGAGTATTTAAATCATAGAGATGAAAATATATTTTATATTTATGTAGATGATATTGTAAGATTTTCAGATGTGTTATATAGGTTATGGAAAGAAAGTTCTAGTTATAGTATCTTGAAATATGTATGGCTTAGAATGTCTCCAAATGAATTTGATAATATATATAAATTTTTAGAGCGTCAAATATTATTTCGTAAAAATGAAGATTTTGTTAATAGTGAGGTAACTTATATTGATGATTGTGGAGATTTTAAAGTATATTATTCTTATTACAAAAAAAATTATATTTGTGAGTTTATGGATTATAAAGTTTATTATGAAGTTCATGGTGCTGGGTCTTTGTATGAAACTGATAAAGCAATAGAGATATTTTTAGAGAATGAAAGTGATGGGAAGTTAATTCTTCCAAAAATTTATTTTGAAGTATTAGGAAATGAAAATAAGAAAACTTGTCATATTTATGCAATTCAAACATCGAAAAAGGCAAGTAGTAATGAAAAAATAGAAAATTCTTTGATAGATATAAAAAGAAAATTAAGAAATAAATATGTTAATTATAAGTTTATTTTAGCTCTCAAATTTTTTATTGAAATATTAAGGAAAAATAATATTTATGATATAAAAGTTCCTTTATTACAAATATTTAATTATGATTTTCATGTTAGTTGGGGAGAAAATTTAAAAGAAGATATGAGTTATTGGGAAGATAAAATTAAGGAAGGGACATATAATTCAGATAATGATGGTTGGGTAGTGCAAATAAAGGAAAAATATGATAAAGTGGCAGATAAACAAGATGTAATTAGTAAAAATAAAACGGAAAGATTAATTGGTACTTTTATGACTTTAGAAGAAAAGTTTGGTGGGATAAATATATTAAGTGAGCCATTTATACAAGATGAAAATTTAATAGTAAAAGTATTAAACTCTTCTCCAAAGAAGAGTTTAAAAAGAACTAAAAATATATAATGTTAAGGAGTGATGAGAATGTTGTTGGCTACAAACAATATAAATAAATTAAAAGAGATAAGAAAGATATTAGTTGATTATGAAATAAAAAGTTTAAAAGATGTTAATTTAAATATAGATATAGAAGAAGATGGAAAAACATTTTATGAGAATGCTTATAAAAAAGCTAAAGCTATATATGAGGTATCTAATATTCCAACTATTGCAGATGATAGTGGACTATGTATAGATATATTAGATGGTTTTCCAGGGGTAATGACACATAGATTTTTAGGTGAAGGAAAAAGTGATATTGATAGAAATAATGCTCTTATAGAGATGATGAAGAAATATAGTGGAGAAGATAGAAATGCTAAATTTATATGTGATTTAGTATATTATGATGGGATTAATATAATAGAAGGAATAGGAGTATTAAATGGTAAGATTTCTGCTAACATAAGAGGAGATAATGGATTTGGATTTGATTCTATATTTGAACTTTCAAACGGAAAGACATTAGCAGAATTAACTAATGATGAAAAAAATATAGTAAGTGCTAGATATATGGCAGTGTCAGATCTTAAGAAAAAATTAAGGAAGCGTATTTAAAATGAATAGTACAGAGGAACAAATAAAATTACTTGAAAGTAGAAAAAAAGCATTAGAAGAAGACATAATTGAAATAGAACATGAAATAAAAAATAGGAAAAAAGATATTAAAAGTATAATCCTAGATGGTACTAGTGATAAACTAAAACTAGCATTAACATTAATGAAACTTTTTTCAGGAAATTTGATTTATTTATTGGTTATGATAGATAATGATAGTTATTATTATGAAATAGATGATAATTTTAGTTCAGGTTGGGTTAGTTTTACTTTGTGGTTTGAACTTATATATTTTCTTTTGGAACTAGCTGTATGGTTTGCTTCAATTGCTAATTTTATTCCTGTAATATCATTGCCAATTTTATTTTCTCCATTCTTTATAGCAATAATAATAGAAGTATTAAGAAATAAAATAATATCATTATCTAGGAGAAAATACATAAAACCTATAAAAAAATATATAAAACAAATAAAAAAACAAAAAAGTAAATTAAAAAATGAACTTAAAGCAGTTAAAGAAGAAATAATTAAACTAAATTCTATAAAGACATTAGAAGCAATTAAACCATTAGAATATTTAGAAATTGATACTTTATCTGAACAAAAATTAGAAAATGTAGGACAAACCGAAAAACAGAAAATAGATGTAATAGAACAAACTGATGATTTTATAAATAATGTAAATAGTCCTGATAATTCATTTAGTTTGTATTCCTTAAGTTTAAAAATAGAGTTATTAATTAAAAAAACACCAAAAGAAAAAAGAAAAGATTATATGTTAAGATTAAGGAAAATAATGCAAGAACATAAGGAATTATTAAATAAAAGTAATTTAGATGAAGGAACAAAATTTATGGGTGAACAATCAATTTTAAGTAAATTAATTAATTTAGAAGTTGATGTAGAAATGAATCAAGATAAAAAGTT
>CASEAD010000107.1 GCA_949285775.1 uncultured bacterium | reverse complement strand
GATTTATATCAAGATTTCCATCTTAATATCTTCTTCATATAGTGTACCTAGTTTTCCATAAAACTTTTCACACTATCCTTTAAATAAATTTACTATTTAATTTTATCAAATATTTTTTAATAATTAAAGTATAAATATAACTCTATAACAAATATTTTTATATAGTTAATTAGAATTATGTTAGAAAAGTAAAGAGAACTATTTCTAGTCCTCCGTGTTATCTTTTTATTTCTTCTATAGTGTATGCTTCTATAATGTCTTGTTCTTTTATATCATTAAAGTTTTCAATAGTAATACCGCATTCTAGGCCTTGTTTTACTTCTTTAACTTGGTCTTTTTCACGGGCAACGCTTCCAATGTTACCATCATAAATAATAATACCATCTCTTATTACTCTAGCTTGAGCATCTCTTTTTATGATACCGTTTATTACCATACAACCAGCGATAGTTCCTACTTTGGAGAATTTGAATAGTTTTCTTACTTCAGCTTGGCCTAATACTTTTTCTTCAAATATTGGTTCTAGTTTTCCTTTCATTGCTGCTTCCATTTCTTCTACTACCTTGTAAATGATATTGTAAAGTCTTATGTCAACATTTCTGTCTTTAGCATATTCTATGGTTTTGTTATTTGGTCTTATGTTAAAACCTATGATAATGGCATCACTAGCGGCCGCTAAAACGATATCACTTTCTGTTATTGTACCAATTCCACTTCTAATAACATTAATTTTTATCCCTTCAACATCTAGTTTTAGTAGTGAATTTTTAACTGCTTCTTCGCTTCCTTTAACGTCTGCTTTTAGAATTATATTTATTTCTTTTGTTCCGTCGTTTATTCTGTTAAATAAGTCATCAAGAGACATGGAACGGCGATCTTTAGGGCTATTGGATGAAGCTTTTTGTTTTCTTTCCTCGGCAATGCTTTTGGCTTTCTTTTCACTTTCAAAAACCATAAATTTATCGCCCGCTGATGGAGACTCACTTAATCCTGTTATTGTTACTGGTGTTGATGGGCCTGCTTCAACTAAAGATTCTTGTTTATCATTTTTTAGAGTTCGGATTCTACCACTAGTTGTTCCTACTACTAAGTAATCTCCTAATCTTAGGGTTCCGTTTTGGATAAGAAGGGTACTTACTACACCTAAGTTTTTATCTAATTTGCTTTCTATTACTGTTCCACTGGCGTATCTATTAGGGTTAGCTTTTAATTCTTGTATTTCACTTATTAGTAATACTCTTTCTAATAAATCATCAATACCTTGCCCTGTTTTGGCGGAGATATTGATAAACATGACATCTCCTCCCCATATTTCTGGCATAATTCCTGCCTCAGCCATTTCATTCATTACTTTATCTGGATTTGCATCTGGTTTATCAATTTTATTTACCGCTACAATAATTGGAACACCCGCAGCTTTAGCGTGATCGATTGCTTCCTTGGTTTGAGGCATTACGCCATCATCTGCCGCTACTATAATTATTACTATATCAGTGACGCTTGCTCCTCTTGCTCTCATTTCTGTGAAGGCTGCGTGTCCAGGTGTGTCAATAAATGTAATGTATTTGTCTTGATACTTTATTTGATATGCTCCAATAGCTTGGGTTATTCCTCCTGCTTCTCCTTCTACGACGTTTGTTTTTCTAATGGTATCTAGTAAAGTTGTCTTTCCGTGGTCTACATGTCCCATAATTGTTACTACTGGTGGACGTGGGGATAATTCTTTTTCGTCATCAATAATTTCTAATTCTTCGAAATTGCTTTCATCTGTTGCTTCTTCTTTTTTTAGAGTTTTATTATAATCATTTACTATTATTTCAGCTGTATCAAAATCTAGACTAGTATTCATATTCATCATCATTCCAAGTGTCATTAATTTTTTTATTACTTCTGAAGCTCCTACGTTTAATCTGTTTGCTAGTTCAGATACTGACATGTTTTCTGTATATAGTACAATACTATTATCTCCTACAAATGTATTGGATTTTAATTTATCTTTATGTTTATACATTTCTTTTCTTTTTTTCATATAGTCAGTTTTTTTCTTTTGATTTTGAATTGTATTTTTTTTGTTATGTTTATTTTTTTTCTTGGTGTTTTGTTCTTCTTGATGACTATCTAAATATCCTTCTATTTCTTCAATTTCTTCAATGCTATCTAATTCATTATCAAGTAAAATGATAGCATCATCGTCTAACATATCTTCTTTTGTTTGAACATTTATTTCTAAGTTGTTACATAATTTTAAGATTGTTTCAATGTTTTTTCCTACATCGTTTGCATATTCTTCTACACTCATCATTGAGCATCACCTCCTATTATTTTTATATCATTTTCTCTAACTCCTCATAAATTTCATCTGGTATTTCTATTTCTAGTTGTCTATCTAATATTTTATTCTTTTTACACTTTTTTATGACTTCTAAATCTTTTTTTAGATAAGCTCCTCTTCCGTTTGCTTTACCTGTTTGATCAATAAATACTTGATTATCTTTATTTTTTACTACTCTTATTAGGTCTTTTTTTTCTAGTTTTTCTCTAGTTACAATACAACTACGCATTGGTATTTTCTTCTTTTTCATTGGTATCACTTTCTATTATTTCTTCTGTATTATTATCTATGCTTGA
Source organism: uncultured bacterium (assembly GCA_949285775.1). Lineage (GTDB taxonomy): Bacteria > Bacillota_I > Bacilli_A > RF39 > UBA660 > RUG11198. The sequence continues at coordinate 2,195 of CASEAD010000107.1, read as the reverse complement.
TTCTTCTTCAGGAACTACATCAGCATATTTTTCTTCGTATTCCTTGATGTCTACTTCATCTAAACATTTAACATCTATTTTATAATGAGTTAAACGAGATGCTAATTTAACATTTTGTCCTTTTTTACCTATTGCTAAAGATAAATTATCTTTATTTACGATTGCTACTGCTTCTTTCTTTTTAGGGTTGGTTATAAATACTTGGATATCTTTAGCGGGACTTAAGGCGTTTTGAATAAATATTTTAGGATCTTTATCGTACTTTATAACATCTATTTTTTCGTTTCCTATTTGTTTTAGGATGCGGTTAATTCTACTTCCATTTGTTCCTATGACACATCCTATAGGTTCGATATTTTCGTGTTCGGTATAAACGGCAATTTTGCTTCTTACACCAGCTTCTCTTGCTACGGAATATAGCATTACTGTTCCATCATTTATTTCAGGAATTTCTAGCTCTAATAGTCTTTTTAGAAAGCCATAGTGAGTTCTTGATAGTAAGATGAATATTCCTTTGCTACCATTTTCTACTTTAGAAGCATAGGCTTTTATTTGACTTCCCATTTCTAGTTTTTCTCCTGGAATAATTTCATTTTTAGGAAGTAAGCCAAATGTTTTTCCTAGGTCGACATAATATGTCTTGGCATCTTCTCTTGCAAGGGTACCTACTAGTAATTCGTCTTGTTTATCTCCGTATTTTTCTTCAATTATTTTTTTCTCTGCTTCTTTTATTTTTTGAACTACCACTTGTTTGGCTGTTCCTGCTGCTACGCGACCAAAATCAGTCATTTCGACTTGATTTTCGATAGTTTCTCCTACTTCTATTTCTGGTACTATCTTTTTAGCCTCGCTATAGGCTATTTGGCTTCTTTCGTCATAAAACTCGTCATCATTTACTACAGTTTTAACAGAAAATAATTTTATTTCTCCTGTGTCTGGGTTAACTGTGCATCTAGCAGGACCACCTTTCTTCTTATAAGCTGAGGCCATACCTTGCTCCATTGCTTCAATTACTACTTGTCTATCAATTCCTTTTTCAGCAACAATAGCATCTAAAGCAGTTATGAATTCTTTCATTTGTTTTTGATTCATTATTTTTCTCCTTTCTCTTTAGTAGATATATCTAATATGTAACTTTCTTTAATTATATCAGTTTCATCTAGTAGTGGGTTAATAATATTGGTTACTTCTACGCATTCATCAATATTAATTGGTTTTTCCCTATCTATGGTTATTCTTAGGAAATAGTTATTCCCTTCTTTTACATATTCGATGTTATCGATAATAATTCCCAAATTATTAACTTTCTCTGAAATTAATTCTCTTATTTTTTCTTCTATCATATAACCTCCTCGTATTTAAAAAGTGGACTTTTTTTGAGGCCACTTTCTTGTCAAGATATGTGTATTATATCACAGTTATATGGTTTCTTCAATAGTTATTCACAATATTAACTGTTAGTTTATTAATTATTTCATTATTATAAAAAAAATAGATACATAGTTTATTTTGCATCTATATATGGTTTAGCCATTAAGAAGTATTTAAATCCTGATACTACTGATAATATTGCTGATATAATTAATAAAAATCCCGCAACATTAATACCAATTAATTCAAAGGGTAAATTATAAAATAGGCTAAATACTAAGCCAAGCATTAATGTAGCAGTTTTAAGTTTTGCTATTCCTATGGCCGCTACGGCTTTACCTTTATTTCCTACAAGCATTTTTATGGCATCTACTATTATATCTCTTACTATAAATACTACTGCTATTACAGGACTTACCATTCCTTGACACGCTAATATTACTAATAATGAATTTGTAAGCATTTTATCGCTTATGGCATCTATCATTTTACCAAATTCAGTAACCATATTATATTTTCTAGCAATTTTACCATCAAAAAAGTCTGTTAATGAGGCAATTATGAATAATACTCCTGCTACTATGTATTTTAATTCTACATATATGTTTCCATTTATAATATAACTTGGTAAATCTATTCCTAGCGAATCAAAAGGAAATAGTAGTATTATCATTATGACAATGGATAAAATTATTCTTGACATTGTGATTTTATTTGCTTTATTCATAAGTACCTCCAATTTTGTAGCTGACTTTATCCTCAATGAAATCATCATTATTATTTCTTCCTATAATTAAATAGACAATAATCGCTATTATTAATAG
>CASEAD010000106.1 GCA_949285775.1 uncultured bacterium | reverse complement strand
TTAGAGGTTCCATATAAGACTTGGGTTAAGTATATTTGGAGATTTATATTAGAATTATTTATTGTAATATTTATTGTTATGATGATTGTAAATTTATTATAAAGATGATACTTAGGTATTGTCTTTTTTTTTGTTAAATACTTAGAAAAACGTGTATATGATTAATAAAAGTCGTTAGGAAAACGTGTAAATTATTTGAAAAAGTCGTTAGAAAAACGTGTAAATTATTTGAAAAAGTCGTTAGAAAAACGTGATATAAATATTGATTTGAGGATAAACGCATGAGAATTTTTTAGATAAATCTATACTCGAAATCAAGTATAGATTTTATTTGTGTTGTATTAATAGTTTTGAATATTTTATTTAAAAGTTTTGATTAAAGTATAACTTATTTACATATATCTTCATTTATTTGTTCAACTCCTTGTTTGTCTGTTTCTTCGATAGTTAAATAGACAAACATTTTTTTATCTTTATATGTTGTTTTTTGGGTATTTTCATCTGATTGTCTATAGATTTCTGTAGAAGAAATTTGTCTATAAATGTCATCCATGTTTTCAATGTTTCCTTTTCCTTGTATATGGTATGTAAATTCATAATATTTTCCAATTTCTAAATTAGATTTCATATTTGTTGGAATAATATGAGAAATTGCCTTATGTGATAGATATTTATCTAATATAATATAAGATAATTCTGGTACTTCTGCTATATAGTTATCTAATAAATTAACTACACGATATGTTTGTGTAAATGAACAATCATATTCTTTATCTGAGTTAGTTATGATTTCCTCATTATTTTCATCTTTTTTTGTATTATGAGTATTACAATTTAATAGTTGTTTGTGTAATAGTGATATATAAATAGTAGTGCCAAATATAATTAAGATTAATAATATTATACATATGTTTTTTTTCATTAGTCATGCTCCTTGTATTAACTATTTTATGTTTTTATTATAGCATATGTTAGATATTTTTGGTAGTTTAATTATTATTATTTTTGTATTGATGATACTTGGGGATTGTCTTTTTTTGTATTATGGTAATTATTATATTTCTTATTGGTTTTAATATTATTTATTAGGTGATAATAATGAATGGACTAAGTGATAAGGAAGTGTTGGAGTCTAGGCGTAAGTATGGGACTAATGAGATTACTGGGGTTAAGAGGGATAGTTTTTTTAAGTTGTTATTAGAGAGTTTGGGGGATCCTATTATTAGGATTTTACTTATTGCGTTAGGGATTAAGACTGTTTTTTTGATTAGTGATTTTGATTGGTATGAGACAGTAGGGATAGTTATTGCGATATTTATAGCGTCTTTTATTTCTTCTATTAGTGAGTATGGTTCTTCTAAGGCTTTTCAGAGATTGCAGGAGGAGAGTGCTAAGATTAAGTGTAGGGTTAGGAGAAACGGGGAGGTTACTGAGGTTAGTATTGATGATGTTGTGATGGGGGATGTTTTAATATTAAATGCTGGTGATAAGATAGGGGCTGATGGTGTTATTATTCGTGGTAGTGTTGATGTGGACGAGTCTTCGATGAATGGGGAGGCTGCTACGGTTAGTAAGGGGAGAAATGATGTTATATATAGGGGGTGTGTTATATATAATGGGTATGCGGAGGCGCTTATTAATAAGATAGGTAATAATACTTATTATGGTAAGATGGTAGGTGAGTTATCAGAAAAGAGTGAGCCTTCTCCTTTAAAAGAGAGGTTAAATAAGTTAGCAATGATTATTAGTAAGATTGGTTATATTTGTGCGGGGTTAGTGTCTGTATCTTATCTTTTTTCTAAGATATTTATAGAGAATAATTTTGTGTGGAGTGATATTGTTGATACGGTTACGGATATATCTTTGATGTTTGCATATTTATTACATGCGCTTACTTTGAGTGTAACGATAATAGTAGTGAGTGTTCCTGAGGGGTTACCAATGATGATTACTTTGGTTTTATCTTCTAATATGAAGAGGATGTTAAAGAATAATGTATTAGTGAGGAAATTAGTTGGTATTGAGACTGCTGGTAGTATGAATATTTTATTTACTGATAAGACGGGAACTTTAACTAGGGGTAAGTTAGAGGTTGTATCTTTTATGCTTGGTAATAAGAAATATTATGATGGTATTAGTAAGATTAGTGGTAGGTATAGGAAGTTATTTATTGATAGTTTGGTATATAATAATGAGAGTGTATATGATCATCATAATAATTGTATTGTAGGTGGTAATATTACTGATAAGGCTATTATGGAGTTTGTTAAGACTAGTAAGAATAGTGATGTTGAGATAATTGATAATGTTTATTTTGATAGTAAGAATAAGTATTCTATGGTTATTACTAATGAAGGTGGGAAGGTATATAAGTATGTTAAGGGGGCTAGTGAGGTTATATTAGATAAGTGTGATAGGTATTATGATGAGAATGGGGTTAAGCAGTTATTGTTGCATAAGGAGGTTTTGGGAAAAGAGATTAATGATATTACTAGTAGGGGGATAAGGGTTGTTTGTGTAGCAATGAGTAATGATAGGGATAAGAGTCTTAGGAATTTGTTATTGGTTGGTTTTTTGCTTATTCGTGATGATATAAGGAAAGAAAGTATTGAGGGGGTTAGGTTAATTAAGAGGGCTGGTATAGGGGTTGTTATGATTACGGGGGATAATAAGAATACTGCGGTTAGTATTGCTAAGGAAGTTGGGATTATAGATGATGATAGTAATATTGTTATAGATAGTAATAAGTTAAGTAGTATGAGTGATGAGGAAGTTAAGGATATTTTACCTAAATTAAGGGTAGTAGCGAGGGCTATGCCAAATGATAAGAGTAGGTTAGTTAGGATTGCTAAAGAGTGTGGACTAGTTGTTGGTATGACGGGAGATGGGGTTAATGATGCGATAGCGTTAAAGAAGGCTGATGTGGGTATTTCTCTTGGTAGTGGGACGGAGGTTGCTAAGGAGGCTTCTGATATAGTAATACTTGATGATAATATTTTATCTATAGCAAAGGCAATTTTATATGGTAGGACTATATTTAAGAGTATAAGGAAATTTATTATATTTCAGTTGACTGTTAATTTTTGCGCGGTTAGTATATCTATTATTGGTCCTTTTATTGGAATACCACATCCTGTTACTGTTATACAGATGTTATGGGTTAATATGGTAATGGATACTTTGGCGGGGTTAGCATTTTCTTATGAGCCTCCTTTGCTTGAATATATGGAGGAGTTACCTAAGAAGAGAGATGAACATATTATTAATAAATATATGTTAAATGAGATTATAGTGATGGGATTATATTCTTCTTTGATATGTTTTATATTTTTGAAATCTGGTTTTATTCGTGGATTATATAGAACTAGTGGTAGTAATGAGTATTTGATGACGGCGTTCTTTGGTTTATTTATATTTATTAGTATTTTTAATAGTTTTAATGCTAGGACATATAGGTTAAATATTTTTGCTAATATATTAAAGAATAAGGTATTTTTAGGAATAATTATATTTATTGTTATTGTACAGGTTATGATGATATACTATGGTGGTGGTGTATTTAGGACTAGTGGTTTAACTTTATATGAGTTTATGGTTATGATGATGGTGGCAGTTAGTGTTATTCCGGCTGATTTTATAAGGAAGGTTATATTAAAGAAGAAGAATTGTGAAGTAGGTGTTTAGAATTGTAATTTAATAGGTATTATAAAACCCCCTGTTTGAGGTGGGGGTATTTTTACTATAATTCAATTTTTACATCATTTTTTTTAATTTCATCGATTTCAAAGAAATCTTTTTTTGCCATACCTTTGCTTTTGGCAACAGAACTTGTTGGAAATGAAACTAATTGTTGATTATATAAAGAAACATTTGAATTATATAATCTTCTTGCTGCTTGTAAATGTTCTTCTACATCTGCAATAGATTGTTGCAATGTTTTGTAATTTTCACTTGATTTCAATTCGGGATAATTTTCTGCAATTATATTAATTTTTTTGAAGCTTTCGTTCATCGCTTGATTTGCTTTGCTTTTTTCTTTTAATGACATATTATCTCTTAATTTTATCACTTCAAAAAGTGTTTCTTTTTCATGTTTAGTATATAATTTAACAACTTCTATCATTTTTGTTAACACATCATATCTTTTAGTTAAAGCAACATTAATACCTGAAAGAGATTCATCAATTTTTACAACTAGTCTATTTAATTTGTTTGAAGTAGAGATGTACCATATAGCAAATATAAAAATTATAATTGCTACAACGATTAATATAACATATACTGGGTTCATACTACACCTCCTTCCTAAATAAATCATTATCTAAATCTAACTCGTCAACAAAATTTGTAATTAATTTTATATCTTTAGATATTTTTTCAATGACTTTGTTTTCGTTTATTTTTGTAAAAATGCTATGTTCAAATGAATCTTTATTATTTTGTATTCCAACATGCAATTTATTATCTACAAAACATAATAAAATTTTACCATCAATTGTATTTGCTAAATTTTTTATTTTTTCCATTAATGATGGTGTTAAAATGTAGAATGCTTCGTGTTCACTTTGAGCATAAGTCATAAATTGATTATTAAATGATTGATCTTCCATCATAACTTTTTTATATTTTAATTTATTTCCCCAATTATTAATTTTTGAATTTTTGAAACCGTTTTGAGAAACTTGTATGTTAGCTTTGAAATTTTTATTAAAATCAAAGGTCATCCATTTCCCTTTGAAAATAGTAACCCATGTTGTTCTCTTTCCTCTTTCGTGTTTTTCTACAATATGTACATCGGCTTGTTCAATATTTATGTTTTTATATTTTGCTTTAATATAATCATTTGAATAATAACGATCGCCCATATACATCATTTGAGTATTTCTAATTATAGATTCATCAATACCTTTTTCGGGTTCATAATTTAAATTAGTAAATACTGATTTTAATGATTTTAAAACAAAAGTTTTTTTAAATGCTATAGTAAATTTTTCCTTTGATTTAGAACTTATTAGTTGTGTTATACAAATACCAATACCGGTTCCAAGATATGAGCAAGCTAGTGATTCTATATATGTGGAACCTGATGATTTCTCTATATGAAAAAACAACAGAGTTAATGCAACAGAACAAAGTATTCCAATTGATGCTATATTTCTAGCTTTTTTTCTTAGTTTTTCTAATTCTTTTATACTCATTTTTTGCACTCCATTTTTAAAGATTAATCATATTGTAATGTAAATGTCTGTAAATGTCAATATTTTTTGTATAACAATCAAAATATCCGTAATTTTTCATTTGGAAATTTTAATCAAAGCACACTTAAGTTTGATTATAGTGTTAAATCAAGGCGAATGAAAAGAGTTTATTATTATACTATATTTTGTTTTGAAAAATTAATATTTTTTGCGGAAATAGAATGTTTATTTATTCATTTTTAATTTGTGACATTAAAAAACTGTTAGAAACTATTTATTTAATTTCTCGACAGTTTATTTTACATCATATACATATTATTGTCTGGTTCGTTATAGTTTTGGGTATTAGCGTAAGGTGTTTCTAATCTTGTTAGTCTTTGTTCTAGTCTTTTTACTTGTCTTTCTAGTCTATTTATTCTTTCATTCATATCAGTTATTTGACTAGAGGCATAATTTGATTGTGTTGGTAGCATGGTATTGGGCATTCCACTTTGCATAGGTGCTTGCATGGGATTCATTGTAGCGGGCATATATCCATAGCCATAGGAACCATAATACATATCTCTATCGTTATTCATTTAAAATCACTCCTTAGGATTATTTCATTTTTATTATATGTTTTTATTTATTTTGGGTGAATGTTATGCTATAATTATGATTAGTAAAGGGTAGTAATTTATTTGGAGATGATTTAGTGAAGAAAATGATAATTTTTGTTGGAAGAGAGGGGTTATAATAATAGAAAGAGGATTATTGGTAATAAGGTTGTTGTATTGTTAGTATATTATATTATAGTTTTTTATGTTTATTGTTATTGTGGTTATGATATCTTTTTTGAATATGGTTATGGAGGGTGTTATTGGAAGTATTACTAAGGGAAGGAGAGTTTAAGATGGATAATATTTTGGTTAGTATTGGTCCTATTAATATTTATTGGTATTCTTTTTTGATTATTGTTGCTGTTTTTATAGGATGGGGTATTGCGGTTAGGTATGCAAAGAGATTGAATGTTAGTGTTAATTTGTTAAATGATATGATTATTTATACTATTTTAGTAGCGATTATAGGTGCTAGGATATATTATGTTATGTTTAACTTTAATGCTTATCGAGATGATTTGTTAGGTATATTTAGAATATGGGAAGGTGGTTTAGCAATATATGGTGCTGTTATAGCGGGGGGTATTTATATATTTTGGTATTGTAAGAAGAAGGGTTTATCTTTTGTTAAGATATTGGATATAATGTCGTTATCTCTTTTGTTAGGGCAAGCGATTGGGAGATGGGGGAATTTTTTTAATCAAGAGGCTCATGGTATGGAGTGTACAAGGGGGTTTCTTGAAAATATGCATTTGCCTGAATTTATTATAGAAGGGATGAATATTAATGGTGTATATTATCAACCAACTTTTTTATATGAGTCTATTTGGTGTTTAATTGGGGTATTGATTTTGTTTTATATAAGGAAAAGGAGTGTTGGTAAGGAAGGTAAACAGGTATCTTTTTATTTGATATGGTATGGTATTGGAAGGTTGGTGATTGAGGCGATGAGGACTGATAGTTTGTATATTGGTAATTATAGGATTAGTCAGATTGTTAGTATTCTTTTTATAGTTATAGGGGTTGTTGGTAGTATTGTTGTTTATATTAAAAATAGAGATAAGGTTAAGAGTGTAGGAGGCGCAGATGGTAGAATATAATACTATTGTTATTGGTTCTGGTATAGCGGGTATGAGTGCTTGTATATATTTGAGAAGAGCAGGGATTAAGACTTTGGTTATTGAGGGTGATGTTATAGGGGGACAATTAAATAAGATTAGTATGATTGAGAATTATCCTGGCTATGTGGAGGTTAGTGGTAGTGATTTGATGATGAATATATTTAATCAGGTTAGTAGTTATGATACTGATTATTTGTATGAGAGTGTTAATAGGGTTGATTTAGATAAAAGAGTTGTTTTTACTGATAGTGGGAAGTATAGATATAAGTATTTAGTGATTGCTACTGGTAGGAGAAATAGATTATTAGGTCTTGATAAGGAAGAGGAGTTTATTGGTAAGGGTATTAGTTTTTGTGCTAGTTGTGATGGTAATTTATATAAGAATAGGGATGTTGTGGTTGTAGGGGGTGCTAATAGCGCTGTTAGTGAGGCTTTGTATTTAGCTGGTATATGTAAGCGTGTATATTTGGTTTATAGAAAGGGTGAGTTGAGGGGAGAGGATATTCTTTGTAAGAGGTTAAGTTCTAAGGATAATGTAGAGGTTATTTATAATAGTAATGTGGTTAAATATATAACTGATAATGAAGTGGTTAAGGGGGTAGAGTTAGATAGTGGAAAGGTAATTAATTGTGAATGTGTTTTTTTGGCGATTGGATATATTCCTAATGGTGAGTTATTTGATGTAGATAAGAAGGATGGTTATATTATTGTTGATAATAATTTTATGACTAGTGTTAGGGATGTATATGCTTGTGGTGATATTGTTTATAAGAATGTTTATCAGTTATCTACTGCGGTAGGAGATGCGGTTAATGTTGCTAGTGCTATTATTAGAGATAATGGGGTTAGGGAATAATAGGAAGGAAGTGTTTTATGAGTAAGAAGGAAGAGATATTGGTTATTGATGAAGAGTTTAGGATGAAGGTTGTTAATTTTTTGAGGATATATGGTTATTATAGTGGGGTTTTATCTGATATTGCTATTGAAAAGAAGTATGTTAGTGGGGAATTAAAGATTAGTGATATAATTCGGGATAAGAGTGATTTTAAGGAATTGAAGATGAGTGTTAATAAGGTTTTGGAATATTGTTATGAGAATAGGTTTGATAAGATTGAGAGGATTATGAATAAGTTTTATAAAGAAGAGTGTGCTGAGGTTAGAAAGCTATATGGGGGATTTTTTGATAAACATTAATTTATGGTGGGTGATAAGATGAAGTATATATCTTTTGTTGTTCCTTGTTATAATTCAGAAGATTATATGAAGAAGTGTATTGATTCTTTATTAGTTGGGGGGAATGATGTAGAAATATTAATTATAGATGATGGTTCTATAGATAATACGGGGAAGATTGCGGATAGTTATGAGAAGAAATATCCTGGTATAGTGAGGGCTATTCATCAGAAGAATGGTGGTCATGGTGCGGGTATAAATACTGGTTTAAAGTATGCTAAGGGTAAGTATTTTAAGGTTGTGGATAGTGATGATTGGGTTGATAGGAGGGCTTTAAAGAAGGCACTAAAATTAGTTAAGAAGATAGATTCTGATTTGATAGTAATGAATTATGTTTATACTTATGCTGATGGTAGGGATGATCATGCTATTAGTTTTGGTAATGTATTTAAAGCTGATAAAGAGATTACTTGGAATGATACTGGTAGGTTTAAGATAACTCAGTATTTGTCTTTGCATTCTTTGATGTATAAGAAGAGTGTATTGGATGAAGCAAGGGTAAAGTTACCTAAACATGTTTTTTATGAGGATAATTTATTTATATATTTGCCTATGCCTTATACTAAGACTATATATTATTTAGATGTTGATTTTTATAGGTATTTTATTGGGAGAGCAGATCAGTCTGTACAAATAGATCAATTAATAAATAAAAGTAGTCATCAAGTGTTAGTAAGTAAAGAAGTGTGTAATAAGTATGATTTAAGTGAGATAAAAGATAAAAAATTAAGAAAGATAATGCAAAGGGAATGTGCGTTTTTAATGGCAATTGGGGTTGTTTTTTCTAGGTTATCTAATAGTGATGAAGGGGAAGAGCAGTATAAGGAGTTATGGAGGAGTGTTAAGGAGGGAAATCCTAAACTTTATAGGAGGATTAGATATAATTCTATGGCGACATTTGTTAGTTTTCCTGGGATGATTGGTAGATTTTTTGCTTGTAGTGGTTATAAGTTTGCGTATAGGTTAGTTAATTTTAATTGAGGTAAGAGGTGGTGTGATGAATTTGAGGTATATATTTGTTATAATTATAGTATTTTTGGTTACGGGTTGTACTAAAGATAGTGATAGTGTTAGTTTTAAGGAGGAATATGAGGGATATAATGATGATGGTTATGTAGATTATTGTGGATGAGGATAATGTTTTTAGGTATGATAGTAATGAGGAGATAGGAGAAGTTATAGAAAGTGGTACTGGTGTTATATTTATAGGAGATAGTAAGGATAATTTATCTAGGGTTGTAGTTAATATGTTACTTAGGGTAGTTTCTAATACTGATTTAAATATTATTCATTATAGTAGTGATATTAGTAGTGTTAGTAATTATATAGATGAAGAAGTGACTGTTCCTATTGTATTATTTGTTGTTGATGGTGAAGTGGATAGTTATCATATTGGGACAATTGATAATAAGGAAGAGTTAACTGAGGATGAAGAGGTTAGTTTATATAATATATATTTAGATGGAGTGCATAGGATTTTGAATGATGTATGTGATGAGAGGTGTTAGGATGGAGAATAGATCTAATTTGAATTTAATTTTGACTAGTATTTTATCTTTTATTTTGGGAATATTTTTAATTATTGCTACTGATAGTTTGTTAGAGACTATTAATTATGTGTTAGTATGTATATTTGCTATTATTGGTGTTATTCAGATAATTAGTTTTTTTGTAGGGGATGATTATAAGAAGAATATATATAATAGTTTGATATTAGGTGTTGTATTTATATGGCTTAGTTTATTTATATATAAGTATTATACTATGTTAATTATTATATTACCTGTTATTTTTTCTTTATATTCTTTTATAATGGGTGTTATTTTGCTTTCTTGGTATTTTATATTTAAGAATGATTTGAAGGTTAAGTATACTAGGTATTTGGTTTTATCTATTATATCTTTTATTATTGGTCTTGTTCTTATATTTAGGCCGGCATTAACTGTTTATACTTATTTTAAGATTACTGGGGTTTATGTTATATTTGTTGCGATATTGTTCTTTTTTGAGTTTTTGAGGAATATTAGGAAGAAGTAGATATTGTTAGAAACTGCATTTTTTGATGTGGTTTTTATTATGTTAGTAACTTGAGATTAATTTTTTTAGAAAAATAGTTAAAAATGTCTTTTATTTTTATTATAAGAGTGATATAATACTTCGGGTATGTAAAAAGAGGTGTTATTTATGAAGATTAGAAATATTGCTATTATAGCGCATGTAGATCATGGTAAGACAACTTTAGTTGATCAGTTACTTAGAAAGTCTGGAACTTTTCGTGATAATGAAATGGTAGAAGATAGGGTAATGGATTCTAATGCGATAGAAAAGGAAAGAGGAATAACTATTCTTGCTAAGACTACTGCTATTAATTATGATGGTTATCGTATTAATATTTTGGATACTCCAGGACATGCTGATTTTGGTGGAGAAGTAGAGAGAATTATGAATATGGTTGATGGGGTATTGCTTGTTGTAGATGCTTATGAGGGTACTATGCCACAAACTAGGTTTGTTTTGAAGAAGGCATTGGAAGCTGGAGTAAAGCCTATTGTGGTTATTAATAAGGTTGATAAGCCTACGGCTAGGGTTAATCAGGTTGTTGATGAGGTATTAGATTTATTTATTGAGTTAGGAGCTGATGATAGTCAGTTAGATTTTAAGTGTGTTTATGTATCAGCTTTAAATGGTACTGCTAGTTTAGATCCCGATATTTCTACGCAGAAGGAAAGCTATGATGAGGTATTTAAGTTGATTATTGATGAGATACCAGAGCCTAATGTTGATGTTAATGGTGATTTGCAATTTCAACCTGCTTTACTTGATTATAATGATTTTGTTGGTAGAATTGGTATTGGTAGGATTAAGTCTGGGCATATAAAGGTTAATGAAATGGTTAGTTGTGTTAGGCTTGATGGTAGTATTAAACAGTTTAGAATACAGAAATTGTTTGGATTTATGGGACTTAAGAGGATTGAAATAGATAGTGCTTTTGCGGGAGATATAGTAGCGATTGCTGGTCTTCCTGATATTTCTGTTGGTGAGACAGTTTGTAATGTTGGGCATGAGAAGGCTTTGCCTGTTCTTAGGATAGATGAGCCTACTTTAAAGATGACTTTTATGACTAATGATAGTCCTTTTGCGGGACGTGAAGGTAAATTTATTACGGCTAGTAAGCTAAGTGATAGGTTATTTAGAGAGACTCAAAGGGATGTTAGTTTAAAAGTAGAGCAGTTTGGTAATGAGTCATGGGTTGTATCTGGTCGTGGAGAGTTACATTTATCTATTTTGATTGAGAATATGCGCAGAGAAGGATATGAGTTACAGGTATCTAAACCAGAAGTTATTATTAAAGAGATTGATGGGGTTAAATGTGAGCCTTATGAGGATGTACAGATTGAAACGCCTGAGGAGACAGTTGGTAGTGTTATTGAAGCTTTAGGTTTAAGAGGGGCTGTTATGAAGAATATGAGTAGTGTTAATGGGTTAACAAGATTAAATTATAAGGTTCCTTCTCGTGGTTTGATTGGTTTTTCAACTGATTTTTTGACTATGACTAAAGGTTATGGTATTATTAATCATACTTTTAAGGACTATGAGCCTGTTGGTTCTGTGGATATAGGTGAGAGAAAATTGGGGGTATTAGTATCTGTAGATAATGGTAAAGCTACAGCGTATGCAATAGGTAATTTAGAAGATAGAGGAATTATGTTTATTGAACCTGGTTGTGAAGTTTATGAGGGTATGATAGTAGGTGAATCTAATAGAGGTGATTTGGCTGTTAATGTTGTTAAGGGTAAGCAACTTACAAATACAAGAGCAGCTGGTAGTGATCATACGGTTGTATTAAAAAGGCCTAGACCTATTACATTAGAAGGTGCTATTAATTATATTAATAGTGATGAATTAGTTGAGGTTACTCCTGTGTCTATTAGGCTTAGGAAAAAGATTTTAAATACAGAGTTGAGAAAGAAAGCTGATGCAAAGAAAACTAAATAGTTTTGGTTTGTATTAGTTTTTTTTAGTCAAATTATAAAAAAATAATGTAAATATATTAAAATAGTTATAAAAAAGAATAAAAAATGTGATAGAATAATGTTATACATCTTATTGGAGGGTGGTGAGTTATGGATAATTTATTACTTATTATTGTTGTTACTTTAATAATGGCTGGTATTTTGATATTTATTACTTTATTTATTACTAGGAAGAGGGCTAATAATAGATATAAGAGGAAAATAAATGATTTGGATATAGAGAAAAATCAACTTATTAATGTTCAAGTTTTGTCGGAAATTACTAAGGTTAGGGATTTAGTTAAAACGGATAATTTGAAACATAAGTTAGATGGTTGGGATAAGACTTTTAATACTATTAAAGATGATAAGGTTCCTGAGATTACAGATAAGATTAGTGAAGTTGATTTTTTAATTGATAAGAATGATTATAAGAATGCTATTAGGAAAATTGCTGATATTGAAATGGAAATTGATAGGTTAAAGAGAAAAACTGATAAGTTGATTGATGAGATAAAAATAATTACTAATTCTGAGGAAAGAAATAGGGCTCTTATTACTAAGTTTAAGGTTATGTATAGGGAGTGTCAAAGTAAGTTTGAGAGAAGCGAAGAAAGTTATGGTGAGGTAGCTCTTCCTATTAAAAGAGAATTTGAGTTATTAGATGATAAGTTTCATGCTTTTGAGGATGCGATTGATAATAATGATTATGTTTTAGTAGAGCAGTTGGTTATTGATATTGAGGATAATATTAATAAAATAAAGAATATTTTGGAAAATGTTCCTTCTATTGTGCTTATGGCTAATGTATTAATTCCTGGTAAGATAGAAGAAGCTAAGGTTATATATTCTAGGATGCAAAGAGATGGATATCCTCTTGATTATTTAAATGTGGAATATAATTTGGATGAGATAAAAAATAAGATTAATGTTATTTTAGAAAATGTTATGAAGTTGGATCTTGGTGATTCTGAGATTGAACTTAAGACGATGCTTGATTATTTTAGTTCTTTGTTTAATGATTTTGATAAAGAAAAAGAGTGTAAAGATTCATTTAAAGAGGGATGTAAGAAATTTAGATATAAGCTTGAGAAGGTTAATAAGGTTGTATATGATGTTTATATTCAGATTGATGATATTAAGGTTACTTATGATTTGACTGATGAAGAGATTAATAAGTTTAGTTTACTTAATAAGAATTTGGAAGTTATTAATGAGGATTTTAAAAGATTATTAGAGCAGGGAAAAAGTAAAACGTTTGCTTATTCTAAGTTAAATGAGGAATTAGATGGTTTAGGAATTAAGTTATCTAGGTTACAGGATGATTTAGATTATCAACTTAGATCTATTACTAGTATGAAAGATGATGAGTATAGAGCTAAGGAACAATTAAAAGAGATACAGGATTTGCTTAAGAAGGCTAAGAATAAACTTAAGGATTATAAGTTGCCAGTTATTCCTAGTAGTTATTATGTGGAATTAAAAGAGGCACAAGATGCAATTAGGGAGATAGTTAAAGAGTTAGACAAGAAGCCTATTGTTATAAAAATTCTTAATATAAGGGTTGATACTGCTAGAGATTTGGTATTTAAGATATATAATAAGACTAATGATATGATAAAGTCTTCAATGCTTAGTGAAAAGATGATTATATATGGGAATAGATATAGGAGTACTTATCCTGAGGTTGAGCAAGGGTTAGAGGATGCGACTAAGATGTTTTATAAGGGGTTTTATGATAAGTCTTTGGATATATCTATTGAGGCTATTAAGTTAATTGAGGAAAATCCTTTGGAGAGAATAATGCATTAATTTAGTTAAGGAAAAGTTGATGATTAAAGTTGTCAATTTTTTTGTATATTAGGAAATTTCTACCTAGTTTTTTAAAGAATATTAACTAATAAGATATAAATTATTAGTTAAGTGTAATATTATTTTAG
>CASEAD010000105.1 GCA_949285775.1 uncultured bacterium | reverse complement strand
AAGATAATTTAGTTTCTAGTTTTATATTTAATGGTTTATTATCTATTAATATAGTTACTATGTATTTGTATTCTAAAGTTAAGTTAGATAATAATTATAAATTAGGAATAAATATTATAGAGGAACTAGAAGCCATGATTAGTTTAAGTGTAATGGGGGTAGTTAAGGATAATGTATGTATTCCTGAGAGGGCTAATGATATAATATTAGAGTTTGATAGTTTATTACATCCTTTAATAAATGAAAATAAATGTATTTCTAATAGTTTTAAGTCTTTAAATGGTATTAATATTATTACTGGTTCTAATATGGGGGGGAAGAGTACTTTTTTAAGGACGATAGGTATTAATTTGGTATTAATGAATGCTGGTGGGTTTGTTAATGCTAGTAGGTTTAGGAGTAATTATTATAAGATATTTACTTCGATGAGAGTTAGTGATGATGCGATTAAAGGGATATCTACTTTTTATGGGGAATTATTAAGAATTAAGGAAGCGTTAGATTATAGTGATAAGGAGAGTCCGATGATAGTATTAATAGATGAGATATTTAAGGGAACTAATTATAATGATAGATTATATGGGGCTACAGAGGTAATAAAGAAATTAAATAAGAAAAATATTATAACTTTTATTACTACGCATGATTTTGAATTATGTGATACGAAGATTGATAATATCTGGAATTATCATTTTAAAGAACATTATGAAGGAAATAATATAAAGTTTGATTATATAATTAGAAAAGGTAAATGTAACAGTACAAATGCCAGATACTTAATGAAGAGTATTGGGATTATTAATAACTAGAACTATAGTCTTTATTCAAAAAATCAATATATAGTAAAAAGTAGAAAGAATGTGATTTTATGTATGTATAGTATATTGTTTAGTAAGATAGAATGTGGTATGGATTTAGTAAGGGAAAGATTAAGAACAATTATAAAACCTAATTTTAAAGTAGCGATTTTTCCTTGGGCATTTCCAACAGAGATATCTAGCAAAGAATTTGAAGAAGATTATTTTAAAATAGATGGGAGAAGGTATAACAAATATTATAATGAATTAAAGAAAATTGGTATTAGTAAAGATAATATTAGAGTATGTAATCCTTACAAAGATACAAGAGATATTTTAATAGACATAATAAATAATAGTGATGTATTACTTTTACCTGGGGGTAATCCTGAAATGTTTTATAAAAAAGTGGTTCAAGATACTGAACTATTATATTATTTTAAGTATTATAAAGGAATAATTATAGGGGAGAGTGCTGGGACAGAATTGCAATTAAAGAGATATTTTATTACTGCAAAAAATAATTATTATAAATATTTTGCTTTTTATGATGGATTTGGAATATTAAATGATCCTTTTTATATAGATGTTCATTCTATTAATAACAAAAGATATTTAGACAAATTAAAGAAAGTTTCGTCTAAAAAAAAGAAGAATATATATGCTATATTTGATGATGGTGCTCTTATATATAATAGAGAGACTTTGAAACTAGAAATATTTGGTAATGTTATAAGTATTATTTATGATGAAAATAATTAAGTTAATGATTTAAAACTTAAACATTTATGTTTTTTATATATTACAGTTTAGATAGAAAAAGACTAATAATGATTTCTATCTTTTTTAGAAAAATAATTGATATATATATTTAATTTTCCCTAAATTTGATGAATTTCTAGAATTACCTAGTTATTTTTCTATATTTTGAATAATATTTTAAATAATTACACATAAGATTATATGAAAGGGCGTATCTTATGGAAAAATGTTATTTAGGAATAGATATTGGTTCTATTAGTACTAAGGGTGTAATTATAGATAGTAATAATGATATAATTGCTAGTGATTACTTATATACGGAAGGTAATCCTATTGATGCTGTTAAGAGATTAGTGAGTAGTTTAAAGAAACAAGTTAATCTTGATAAGTATGAAGTAGTATCGGTAGGAACAACGGGTTCTGCTAGGAAGTTAATTGGTACGATATTAGGTGCTAGTGTTATTAAGAATGAGATAACTGCGCATGCGATAGGTACTACTTCTATATATCCTGATGTTAGGACTATTTTGGAAATAGGGGGACAAGATTCTAAGATAATAATATTAAATGATGGTATTGTTACAGATTATGCGATGAATACTTTATGTGCTGCTGGGACGGGATCTTTTTTATCTAGTCAAGCGGGTAGGTTAGGAATTAAAGTAGAAGATTTTGGTAAGATTGCTTTAACGAGTAAAAATCCTACTAGTATTGCTGCTAGATGTACTGTTTTTGCTGAAAGTGATTTAGTACATAAGGCTCAAGTAGGACACAAGAAAGAAGATATTATTGCAGGATTATGTAGAGCAGTTGCTAGTAACTATTTAAATAATGTAGGTAAAGGTAAAAAAATATTGGGTCCAATTGTTTTCCAAGGGGGTGTTAGTAAGAATATAGGTGTGGTTAAGGCTTTTGAGGATTTAACGGGGCAAGATATTATAGTTGATAAGAATTCGCATTTAATGGGAGCGTTAGGAGTAGCGATTTTAGCAAGAAAAAGTGGTAGGGAAGAGGTATTTGATTTTGATATTGAAGATATAGTATTTGAAACGCGTGGTAGTTATTGTAAGGGCTGCGCTAATAATTGTGAAATAATTAAAGTTATAAGAAATGATAAAATAATAGATGCTTGGGGTAATAGGTGTGAAAGGGGAGAAGTAAGGATATCTAATTAATGATTAAGTTTCATTATACTTACTTATTAATGGCATTAGGGTTTGTTTTAACGGGGTATTATCTTAATTTAATAGTGTTTACTAGTTTAATATTAATTCATGAATTAGGGCATTATCTGATGGCTAGATTATTAAATTTTAAGGTTGATAAGATTATTATTTATCCTTATGGTGGTATTACTAAGTTAAATGATTTAATAAATAAGAATCTTAATTATGAATTATTAATAGCGGTATCAGGTATTATAGTACAAAGTATATATTTTTATCTTATATATATATTATATAATAGTGGTTATATTAGAGAATATACTATGGATATGTTTTGGATGTATAATATGCAAATTATTGTATTTAATTT
>CASEAD010000104.1 GCA_949285775.1 uncultured bacterium | reverse complement strand
TTTATATTAGCACATATATATCCAACTTCTCCCTCCATTAAACTATCAACTTTTTCTACCTTAGGAGTATGATAACCTATTTCTGTTACATCATAAATAGCCTTACTATTAAACATTTGTATTTTAGAATTATTATTTAAACATCCAGACATTACTCTTATAAGCGCAACTACACCACGGTACGAATCAAAATAACTATCAAATATTAAACATCTTAACTTATCATCATCACTTTTATCAGGAGCAGGAATCCTTTCTATAATAGCATCCATTAGTTTATCTATCCCTACCCCAGTCTTAGCGCTTGTAAATAATACTTCCTCATCTTTAAAACCAAAAGTATCTATTAATTCTTGTTTTCTAACCTCTGGCTCTGCATTAGGTAGATCTATTTTATTTATAACATGAATTATTTCTAAATTATTATCTAACGCTAAATATACATTAGCAAGTGTTTGTGCTTCTATCCCTTGTGTAGCATCCACTACTAAAATAGCACCTTCACACGCTGCTAAAGAACGAGACACTTCATAGGTAAAATCAACATGTCCAGGAGTATCAATTAAATTTAACTCAAAGCCTTTATAATTAATTCTAACAGCATTTAATTTAATAGTAATACCTCTTTCTCTTTCAATATCCATACTATCTAATATTTGTTCCTTCATAACTCTTTTATCTACAGTATCAGTATATTCTAATATTCTATCAGCAAGGGTACTTTTACCATGATCTATATGTGCAATTATACTAAAATTTCTTATTTTATTTATATCCATAATATCACAAATCCTTTACCTAAAATTATACCAAAATCATTATAAAAAGGAAAGAATGTTAACTAAAAAGTAAAAGAAAGCATTACACAAAAACATAATGCTTTCTTTCTACCATATCATTACTAGATTCAAACCTTGATACTATTACAACTCTTTCAAAATCTAAACTTTTCTTCACATCTATAAGTCTCTGATTCTTAGAGCCCCTAAATAAAACATCATAACTTTTCTCTTCTAAAACAAACCTACCATCTACCAGAACATCAATCTCCCTTAAAAAATCCAAAATACCAGGCTTAGTCTTAGACTTATCTAACAATTCCTCATACGTATAACCAGTATAACACCATACATTAAGCCCTTTTGAATGACAATACTTAGCTAATTCAGCACATGCAATAGGTTGTTCCATAGGATCTCCTCCAGAGAAAGTAACACCATCCTGCCCTTCTAAACTATCAATCATTTTTTTAACTTCCTCTAATTCTAACACAACTCCCCCACAAAAAGAATGTGTCCCAGGATTATGACACCCTTTACAGTTATGAATACATCCTTGAGTCCAAATAACAGATCTAACCCCTTCACCATCAACAATACTATCTGTCTGAATATCTCTAACAGCAAGTCTAATTT
This sequence comes from uncultured bacterium, assembly GCA_949285775.1. GTDB lineage: Bacteria > Bacillota_I > Bacilli_A > RF39 > UBA660 > RUG11198. Next base: position 3,865 of record CASEAD010000104.1, on the reverse strand, counting down.
TCATAATTAAGCGGCTTCTTTCAATATACCATCAGTACCATGTTTAACCCTATCACGCTCTTCAGCCCTCTTACCATTATTAAACCTATCTACGGTACCAACTAAATATCCAGTAATCCTTCTAATTCTCTCAAAATCTACCCCTTCACCAACAGTTTTAACTTCTCTTACTTCTTCACTTTTCATTTTTTATTCCTTCTTTCTTTTTTATTTAACAACATGAATTCTTTTTATATTCATTAACAACCTCAACGCTAACACCCTCACGAGCACGACGACCACATCCAGGACATACATCACCAATAACACCAACATATCCACAAACAGGATCTCTATCAACTGGATGATTAACCGCACCATAACCCATATTATTTTCTTTCATTAATCTTATTATCTTTTCAAAAGCATCTAAATTCTTAGTAGTATCCCCATCTAACTCAATATAACTAATATGTCCCGCATTAGTAAGTTCATGATATGGAGCCTCTTTCTTAATCTTATTAACAATAGAAATATTATAATAAACCGGAACATGGAATGAATTTGTATAATACTCTCTATCAGTAACACCCTTAATCTTACCATATATAGCCTTATCAATATTAACAAATCTTCCCGATAATCCCTCAGCTGGAGTAGCTAAACAAGTAAAATTCAAATTATATTTACTAGCGTACTCATCACATTTCTTACGCATAAAACCAACTATCTCTAAACCTAACTTCTGAGCATCATCACTCTCGCCATGATGTTTACCAATCAAAGCCTTCAAACATTCCGCAAGCCCTATAAAACCAATACTCAAAGTACCATGTTTTAATACTTTCCTAAGCCTATCAGTAGGTTTTAACTTCTCACTATCAAGCCACACACCTTGTTCCAACAAAAATGGAAAATTATATATACGTTTATTACATTGAATCTCAAAACGTTCCAACAACTGATCACGTACCATATCCAAAGTTTCCTCTAATTCAGCAAAGAACCCTTCTCTATCAAACTTATCATTAGTTACAATACCATGTTTAATTCCTAACCTTGGTAAATTAATAGAAGTAAACGATAAATTTCCACGCCCAGGCGTTATAGCTTTATTAGGATCCACCACATTACCTAAAACTCTCGTCCTACATCCCATATAACCAACTTCCGTTGTATAATCTCCTTCTTTATAATATTGCTTATTAAAAGTAGAATCTATGAATGAGAAATTAGGAAATAATCTCTTAGCAGACACCTTACAAGATAATTTAAATAAATCATAGTTAGGATCTCCAGGATTATAATTAACTCCCTCTTTTACTTTAAAAATAGATATAGGAAATATAGGTGTTTCATTTTTCCCTAAACCAGCATCAACTGACAACAAATAGTTTTTTATAACCATTCTTCCTTCTGGAGAAGTATCCGTTCCAAAATTAACAGAAGAAAATGGTACTTGTGCCCCCGCTCTAGAATGCATCGTATTTAAATTATGTACAAACGCTTCCATTGCTTGATAAGTAGCTCTATCTGTTTTAGCAAGTGCAATATCATGTGCTTTTTCAAAAATTCTCCTAACTGCTACACTATCCTTATAAAAATTCTCAAAAATATTTAAATCAAATTCAATAGAAGATAATTTATCTATTTCTTTAACAACCTTATCAATATTTATAAAACTAATAAAATCACTAAAATCCAAAAGATCATACACAGCTTGCTTATATTCTTTCCTAAAAGTCTTAAGAACCCCTGGCGCCATATAATAATCAAAAGCAGGTATACTCTGTCCCCCATGCTGATCATTTTGATTAGACTGTATAGCAATTGCCGCTAAAGCACTATAAGAATTAATTGATTGTGGTTCTCGCAAATGTCCATGTCCTGTAGAAAAACCATTCTTAAATAACTTATTTAAATCAATCTGCATACAAGTAGTTGTTCCCATTGGCAAGAAATCCATATCATGAATATGAATATCCCCATTATCATGAGCCTCAGCATACTTGGCTTTAATTTGATAAGCTTTCGCAAACGCCTTAGTTACCGCCGAACCAAATTGTAACATCGTCCCCATAGCGGAATTACCATCTATATTAGCATTCTCCCTCTTTACATCCTCTTCTAAAGCACTCTTCAACCCTAAATTCTCTAAAGTTTTAACAAATTTATTCATTTGCTTCTCATCAGAAAACGCTTCCCTTGCTTGTGCTCTACGAATACGATACTCAGAAAAAGACTCTAATACATCTTCATAATGATACTTCTTAAGAGACGCCTCAATCAAATCTTGAATAGCCTCAATCTTAATCTTTTCTTCATCAGCATATTCCTTCTCAATACATTTAATAACGTAATGATATACTTTTTGAATATCCTTCTCTGTATATTTAGACTCCTCATCATCACTTTTGATAATACTATCAAAGCCCTTCTTTATCGCAATAGCAACTTTAGTACCATCAAAATCAACTTTTTTTCCGTTTCTCTTAACAACCTTTAAATTATTAAGTACTTCTTCATTACTCATTCTTATCCTCCTACACTGTAATTACAACTTAATTATATACATATATATTAAGATTGTCAACCTAAAAAACGAACATTTTAATTTTTTTATTTTTTCATTTTTTTAAACCCATATAAAATAAGACTTCGTTAAAAAAATAAACTTTTTGTCAAATAGATTTTAATCTCTATTTCAAGATAATCCCTTTGTTTACAAGCATTTGTGAATATTAAACATTTAAAATCCCAATTATTTTTTCTTATTTTTTTAAATTTTTTCATTTTTTTAAATATTTAAATTATGCCATTTTTTTATTTTTTTTTATTTTTAAAAAGCGAACTGTTCGTATGCTTTTTGATACTTATAAATTAATTATTTAATAATACCTTTTTATAATAAGCAATTATTTTTTCTTATCCAAAAATATTAATATGAACAATACTTTCCAATTCATTCCACCATTAAATATCATACATAATATTAAGTATAATGCCAATAATATAATTGGGTGATGAAAATGGGAAAGAAAAAGAACTCAAATAACTCAAATCGCAATAATAATTCTAAGAATAATTGCAATATGAGTGGTGCTAATTCTATGAATGAAAATGCATCAAATATGAATAGTTTTAATTCTTCAAAGAATAATATGAATTAACAAAAAGAACTGTTAGTACTTCAATACTAGCAGTTTTATTATATGTTATTTATATTATAATTAGCTATAAATTTATATTATTACTTGAAGTGATAAATCACTTATAAAATTTAAGAGATTTTCATTAGATAAGATATTTCCGTAAATACCTATTTTATCACTGATTGGTATTTCTTTATAATTGACGCTACTGGAGATATCTTTTCTTTCTATGTTAACGTCATATTTGGGCTTGTTAGTAATATATATTTCAATATGACTTTCGTCTATTATATTTTTTATAGAAATATCATAGTTATCCCCATTAATAGTAATATTTATTTCATATATTATAATATCTTCATCATAAAGTAAGATGTTATAGTTATTATGGTCTATGCTAATAATTATCTTGCCTTCTAAATTAGATATTTCTATATTTGATATATCTTTATTGTTAAAATAAAAGGAAATATTCATATCTTTATAATCATCTATTTTATCTTTATAACTATTTAATAATTCTTTAACTTCAGTAATACTTATATCTAGTATATTAGATAGACTACTTAAAAAAAGATTATCTTTTTCTAGGGTAGTAAATATATCATTAGATAATGATTCCCGATTATCTTTATTGAGAACCAGAGTAATTTTATCTACTTCTTTACCATTAAGGGTAGTGCTTTCTTTAGTAAAATACTCATCTTTTAAGGAACTTTTCAGAGTATTTCTTA
>CASEAD010000103.1 GCA_949285775.1 uncultured bacterium | reverse complement strand
TACATATTTACTTTCTTTTGTCATTAAAGATTGGGATCTAGAAAGTATAAGTGAATCCCAAATATCTAATGAAACTACAGATGATATATATGAAAGAGGAAGAGTAATGCTAGATAATTCAGTTGATAATGCCTTATATGTAGCCTATATTAAAGCAGGAGAATATATTAGTATCAAAGACTATGAAAATATAGTAATTGCCACAGTATTTGATAATAACCTAGAAATAGGAGATCAAATTTTAGAAGCAGAGGGTACTAAAATAGATAATGTTAATACCTTAAAAGAAATTATTAATAATACTAATATAAATGATGAATTAACACTAAAAGTATTAAGAGATGATAAAGAACAAGAAGTTAAAGTAAAAGTAACAGAAGAAGATGGAGAAAAAGTAATAGGAGTAGTAGTAATTACTAACTATGACTTTGAAATAGATCCAGAAATTGATATTAACTTTAGAGAAAGTGAAAGTGGCTCTTCAGGTGGCTTAATGATGGCTTTAAGTATCTATAACGCTATCAGTGAAGAAGATATCATTAAAGGAAGAAATATAGCTGGTACCGGTACTATTAATATGGATGGGACTGTTGGAGAAATCGCTGGTATTAAATATAAAATAATAGGTGCAGTTAATGATAATATGGATTTAATATTGGTTCCTAGTGCTAATTATGAAGAAGCTATTAAAGTAAAAGAAGAAAAGAATTATGATATAGATATAATATCAATAGATACTTTTGATGATGCTATAGAGTATTTAGAAAATAGCAAGTAATCACTATAAGTACAATATAAGACTCTATAAATACAAAAGTAATCATAAAGTTAAAATAATATTAGTACATAAATAAAGATATTAATAATACTTTTAACAAATATGTAACAAAAAATATTGACTTATATAATTCTAAGTGTTATAATAATGCCTCGTAAGGGGGATTTTGGTATGGAATATGAAGATGAGGAATTATGGACTCCTGAGTTTATGCCTGATGTATCACCTGAAGCAATAGATTATTTTAACCGAATTAACGAATCTATAAGAAGATATAACGAATCAATAAATGGAAGTAGCCCAGTAATTGATGAAGAATATTTCTCTGAAGAAAGTGCAAAAACTAGTAATTTAAATTCATCGATACATTCCGGGGTTCAGTTTAAAAATAATCCATTAAGTAGAGTACGTTTAAATGAAGGATTGGAGGGGCTTGAGGGATTAGATTATATAGGAATAGGGGCTCCTAAAAAAATAAAAACTAGTAATTTAAATTCTTCAATGCGTTCTGAACGTCATATTAAAAATATAGATTTAATTATAGATAGTTATATTTCTAAGCCGAAAATAGAAATATTAAAAAGGTTTTTTCCTTTAGAAACTATAACTATTAATAACGCTACTGACGAACAAGAAGAGTTGATTAATTTAGTACTTCCTAAAGTAGTAGTGATGAATAAAGATGAAGATGGTAATTGTAATGTTATTGTTAATATTAAAAATATTAATAATATAGGTTATCTTGTTTTGATAAATAAGAGTAAAATTAGAAAATTAAAAATAATAATAGATAAGGATACTAAAGTATCAGATATGATAGAAAAACTTGAAAAATATGATGACATAGAAAGTTTAATTGTAGTAGGAGCAGATAGTTTTCTAAAGAAAGCAAGTATTTTATTATTTTTCCCTAATGTTATATTTAGAGATAAAAAAACTATTGAAGAGCTAGAAGAAAAATGTAAGAATATTTATAACAAAAATATGGATCCTAATATACTAGAAATAGAAAGATTAAGAGATGAAATAGGTAACTTAATAGATAAATTACCTAATAAGGCTAGAGACAGGTTAACGGATAAGTTAAATAAGCTTATTTTAGAATATAACAAAGAAATAGAAAAACATAATAATTCTCCTAAAGAGGGATTAACTTTAGAACCTGATTATTTTTCTTTAGATATGGACTTAATATTAAAGTTAAACTATTTACTTGGTAGTTTATCTAATAAAGCTATGTTAATAGAATTATTAGATAAGATAGAAGATAAGGATATTAGTATTATTAAGAATATAAATAATAAGATTAACAATTATTCTGATATAGATAAATATTTTATAAAGGGCATGATAGATGAAATATTAAATAAATATAGAGTCTTAATAGAAAAAGAAATAGATATAGAGTATAAAGATAATACTTTAGTGTTAGATAATATAGATTATAAAACAG
>CASEAD010000102.1 GCA_949285775.1 uncultured bacterium | reverse complement strand
GTATTAACATTAAATGCTGTGGTTGCTCCACTGAAGGTATAATAAGCATAACTAGTAAGTGCCATTAAGCTAAATATAACGATGATAATTATACTTATAGTTAGTAATAACTTCTTATAATTCATGAGTTACCACAACCTCTAAAAAGACTACAAGGTATGCCTAAAAGAAGGCTAATCATGTAGTCTTTAATACATATATTATAAGGGTTTAGTTTATGTTGCCCCCCCCCCCGTTAACTTTTGAGTAATATTTCATTTACATCAGCACTCCTTCTTTATTTTGGTTATTTATATATATAATTATAAACTAGATTGTTATAAAAGGAAAGTACTTTTTTGGCAAACAAAAAAATTAGCTCTTGAACTAATTTTTTATACACTTAATAACATAATACTTCTTTAGAGTTAGTTTCTGTAATAGAGTCTTTTAAGTTACAAGGAATAACTATAGTATTATTTACGCCATCGGAAATATATCTTGTAGTTTCTAGTATATTAAATACCATAGTTATATCAAATTCTTCTCCATTATTATCATAGGCTCTACATCTTTTTAGAAAAGTTGGATCAAAGTTTTTATCATATGGAGATAATTCTGGTTCCCAACCTACACGTAGGGCTGATGTTGTATTATAAGTTTTATTGTTATAGGTAGAGTTTAAGACATATTGAAAGTTGGAGTGTTCTTTGTTATAAGGACTGCCAAATGGTAGGGCAATTATATTTACATATTTATCTGGTATAATACTATCTAATTGATTATATACATAACCTATGGAATTATTTACAGTAGTAGCGTCTTCTTTTTTTATGTCTATATGTCCTTTAGTATGGTTTCCTATATCGTATCCGTTATCTATTAGCCAGGTTAGTATTTTTTCGTTGTATTCTTCTTGGTTGAATAAGGTATCATTTACAAAAAAAGTAGCAGTTACATTATAATCAGGATATTTTTCTTTGAATTGTTCTAATATACCTACAGCAGAGTTGGGATCTATTATAATATTTCCTTCTTCATCTAATCCAGTTACTTTTATATTGTTTTCGTTTCCATCATCAAATGTTAATATGATAGGGCTTTTGCCATATTCGGTTTTTATTTCTCCATTTATGTAATCTTCTAATCTAATCATACGATAATTATTTTGGTAATAATATTCTAAATCGTTTATAAAAGCTTCTGTAGTTCTAGTATAACCATCTTTGTCTACATTTCCGCCTATATAGTTTGTTTCACTTGATTTCATATTGACTATTCCGTGATACATCATAATTGGAACACTACCTAATTCATTTATTTTATCTGTTTTCATTTGTTCACTATTGAAAGCTCCTAAAGATATGGTTAGGTCTAGGTTGTTATAATTGGTTAGATTTTCATTTTCTTTTATACTTTGATATATTATGGTGTCTTTTTCTTGTTCATTATATGTATATGATATATTAATATTGATGTTAGGATAATTTTCTTTAAATGTTTCTATATCTTTAATACTTTTTAATGCTGGCATTTGGGTAGTTGTTTCCTGATGTGTTGTGTTGTTATTAGTTTGAAATAAGAAAAAGATAGTTATTAATATTAGAATTATGATTATTGGTATTATTTTTTTCATTTTGTATCCACCTACTTTTATTATTTACGGTATTTTATAAAATAATCATTTATTTTTATTATTAATTGTTTTTATTATTAAGATTATGATAATTAATAATAATATGATGATGATTGGTATTAGGTATTTTAGGTCAATGTTTAGTGTTTTGCTGTTGGTGGGAGTTGTTTCTATGTTTGATGGGAATATTTCTCTATTAATTATGATGATATATTTTGATGTGGTTTTATCTTCGGCTTCTACGGTTATGGTTATTTTGTTGTTACCTTCTATTAATTCTATTGGTTTGTCGATGGTGATGGTAGATTTATCTGAGTTAGGTATGGCTTCTATTGTTATGTTAGTTACACTGTTAGGAACGGTTATTTTATATTCGAAGGTATTGGGGTCAAAGTTGATTTTGCCATAGGATAAGGTTATGCTTTTTAGTTTGGAGTCGTTATCTAGTATTTCTTCTTTTTCTTCTGTTGGGGTTGGGATTTGATTATTTTCTTGGGTGGTGCTTTCGGTAGTTGGTGAAGGGGTTGGAATAATTTTAATAGTAGTAGTTATATCTTCTGTAGTTAAGGAGTTGAAATTTGTATCTGAGGCATCTATATTTGTTAGGGATATGGTATATTCTTTATTGGTTTCTATATTTTTAGATATTTTTAGGGTTAATGTAGTAATGGTATTATTAGTGGTGGTATTACTTCCTAAGACAGTGCCTTTATTACTTTGGTAATATGATTCCCAATTTGAATTTAGTATTAGGTCTTGATAAGTTATTTCTTTGGGTAAAGTATATTTTATTATGAGTGTATTTAAGGTTATTTCGTTTTCATAGGTTAGGACACAATTGATTGTCTCATTTGGATATGCTTCTTTGGGACAGTTTAGGTTTAGTTCTAGGGCTTTGGATTTGAGGGGGGTTATTATTAATAATAGTGTTATTATTTTAAATATTTGTTTCATTTTTATTCTCCTTCTATTACTACTAAGAAGTCTTTTTGGGCGTTACATTTATCTTCTGCTACGGTTATATTTACTTCTCCTTTATTTATTGGTTTTATTATTAGGGTGTGATCTTCTATGGTACAGGTTGCTATTTCCTCATTTTCAGATTTGCAAGTTAGGTTACCTGTATTTTCTGCTATTATTTGGGTTTCAATATTTTCTCCTCCTACTTTGCCAAATGATCCTATTTGAGTAAATCCTAGATTATATACTATTGCTTTGAAAGTTTTTTGGGTATGACCGTTTGATTCTGTTATGGTTATAGTAGCATCGCCCGCGGTATTGCCTGTTCTAATATAGAAGCGATTAGCATTTTTATATGATTCTTTTATGATGTTGGTATTACTTATTTCAAATGTTAGCGTTCCTGCATTCATACTGCTTATTATTCCTGATCCGGTAGTATTAATAGGTATACAGGCTTCAGTTGGAAATAGGTTTAAATAGGTTCTAAATATATTTACAACATAAGAAGCGGATCCGTATTTGGTGCTAGAAACTGTTATAGTTGGGGATGTTGACTCTCTAGTGGTATTTGGTAGAGATATTATTAGGTATTTGTCTTCTATGGTACAGGTTGCTAAGGTTTCATCTGATGATGAACAAGTTAAATCACTATAATCGATGGCTTTGATATAGACTTTTACATCTTCTCCGTTAATATATATTCTTCCACTATTAGATGATAATACGATGGTGTTATCTACCGTTATGGTAACTTTTTCTTGTAGGGAATTATCTTCAGTAGTAGCGGTTATTATTGCTGTACCTTCAACTTTTGCAGTTACTAAGCCAGCGTTATTTACGGTTGCCACTTTTTCGTTGGAACTTGTCCATGTTAGGTTTTGGTTTAATATGATATTGGGAGAGATTGTTGGAATAATTCTTACTGTTTCTCCTGTCATTAGAGTTTGGTTATTTATGTTAAGAGAGAGGTTTTCATATTTTTTATTTAGATAGTAATTTAGTAGTGCTATGTCATTAGCTCTTATGGTGTTATCGTTATTTATATCTACCGCTTGTAAGTAGTGATCTTCTATTGTTTTATTTTCAATAATATTTGATGATATGGTATTTATATCTTTTTTATCTACTAAACCATCATTATTTATATCACCTTTTACTATATTGGTATAAGATGTTATTAGCTTGTTATTATTATAGACTTGAGTTATACTACCGGTATATATATATCCGTTTGTTATTTCTTTATTATTTTTATCTACTACTTTTATTTGGCAATTGAAGGTATCAAAGTATTGATAAAAAGTGTTGATGTTAGTTTTAGGAGATATGTTTTTGATATAGTTATTTTCTATTAGATATATTGGGCTTTCTAGGGTGTAGTCTGTTAGGGAAAAAGTTGATAGGATATTGAATGTTAATATTGATGTTATTATAATTGTTAGAATTGGTAAAAATATTGATATTTTATTTTTTAACATATTTATCACTGCCTCGTATAATAGTATTTTATCATATTGTTAATTAAAATACTATGTTTTTTATAAAAGAAAAAGAAAGAATTTGTTATTCCTTCTCTATATTATCTAAGAAATTATTTATAATTACCATTCTATCATCTATTTCTTTTAATGAAGCTTTGTTTAGCATATCGAAGTTTAGTTCTTGTTGTTGGGGTTTGGGATCGGGAATGTATTCTTTATTTTGAAAATCATCTTTACTTACGAGAGTTGTTTCTAAGTATGCATCTTTTATTTTATTTTTGGTAATAGATGATCCGTTACTGTATCTATCCATAATTGGGATTTCAGTTATTTTTATATCTATAGTATTATTATTTGTTACTAGTTTTACTGTTTTTTTAGGGTTAGTAACAAAGGCTTTTACTATTTTACTTGGATTGCTTTTTATTTCTTTCATAAATAGTAGGCCTCTATTACCGCGGGTTCCTGGTTCTATTTCAGTAAATCTTATTCTTTTGGCATTGCCTTTATCTGTAATAATAGTAATGAATTCGTTGTTTTTGTTAAATATGGTAGCACTTGCTACTTCATCATCTCTTAAGTTAATGGCTTTAACTCCGGCTGCTCTAATGCCTACGGGGTTTACTTCGTTAGTGTTATACCATAATCCATAACCTTTTTTAGTTACTATTAAGATATTATTATCTGTAGAATACGATACATCTATTACTTCATCTTTGTCTTTTAATTTCATCATAGTTAATGATTTTGAATATCTTTGTACCTTGAATTCATTTAGCTTGGTTCTTTTTACCATACCATTTTTAGAGAATGATGTAATATAAATATTAGCATCAAAGTCATATACTGGCATGGCATTTATTACATATTCGTCTGGGTTTACATTAACAATATTTGACATATGTTTACCCATATCTTTCCACTTTAGATCGGGTAATTCATAGACAGGAATATATAAGTAATTTCCTAGGTTAGTAAATACTAGTAAGGTATCCATTGTATTCATGTTATACATTCCTATTATGTAATCGTTTTCTTTTAAAGTTAAGTCTTCAATATTAGAAGAAGAGAAGCTTCTTTGGGATGTTCTTTTTATATATCCTTCATTAGTTACGACGACAACGACATCTTCTTTTGGTAGCATGCTTGTTGTGTCTATTTTTAGTTCGGATATTTCTTCTTTTATTTCTGTTAATCTGTCAGATCCGTAGTCTTTTTTGATTTGTTTTAATTCGTCTTTTATTACTTTATCTAGTTTTTCAGAACTGTTTAAAATTTCTTCTAACTCTTGCATTATTTTTTCCAAATTTGCTTGTTCGTTTTGTAATTCTATTATATCGGTGTTAGTTAAGCGATATAATTGTAAGGTTACGATAGCATCAGCTTGCTTTTCAGTGAAGTCGTATTCTTTAACTAAATTTTCGATAGCGTTTTGTTTGTTTTTAGAAGAGCGGATGGTTTTTATTACTTCATCTAAGATAGATATAGCTTTAATTAGTCCTTCTACTATATGATATCTAGCTTTAGCATGTTTTAGATCAAATTCACTTCTTCTTTTTATTACTTCTCTTTGATGCGCTATATAAGCATCTAATATTCCTAATAGTCCTAATAACATGGGACGTCTATTTGATATTACTACCATATTAAAATTATATGATACTTGTAATTCCGTATTTTTATAGAAATAATTTAGAATGGTTTGAGCATCAGCTTCTTTTTTTAAATCTACTGTTATTTGAAGTCCGTCTTTATCAGATTCATCTCTTACTTCTGCTATACCATCTATTTTTTTATCAATTCTTATTTCATCCATTTTTCTTACTAATTGAGCTTTATTAACTTCGTAAGGTATCTCATTAATAATTATTTTGTTTTTTTCAATTCTAGCTTTAGATTTTATAATTATTTTTCCACGACCTGTTTCGTAGGCTGCTCTAATACCATCTATCCCTTCAATAATAGCGCCTGTGGGTAAGTCTGGTCCTTTTATGAAGTTCATTATTGTTTCTAAGCGACAGTTAGGGTTATCTATTCTAAATATGGTGGCATCTATTACTTCTTTTAGGTTATGTGGTGGAATATTAGTTGCATAACCTGCTGATATACCGGTACTACCATTTACTAAGAGGTTAGGAAATCTACTTGGTAATACGGTTGGTTCTAAGAGTGTATCATCATAGTTAGGGGCCATTGTTACTGTATCTCTATCAATATCTTTTAGCATTACACTGGCAATTTTAGATAGTCTTGCTTCTGTATAACGGGATGCAGCTGGTCCATCACCATCAATTGATCCGTTATTACCTTGCATATCAATAAATGGTTCTTTCATTTTCCAGTTTTGGCTCATTCTGACAATTGCATCATAAATAGAAGAATCTCCATGGGGGTGATATTTACCCATTACATCTCCGACAGCACGGGCTGATTTTTTATATGGTTTATCAAAGGTATTTTTTTCTTTATACATTGAAAATAATATTCTTCTTTGAACTGGTTTAAGGCCATCTCTTACGTCAGGGATGGCTCTATCTTGAATTATATATTTAGAGTATTTACCAAATCTATCCCCCATTATTTCTTCTAGTGAATAGTCGTATATCTTTTTTGTTATGTTTTCCATCTTTATCACCATTTTCAGTTTATCATATTTTTTTTAATAAAACAAGTTATAAAGATGATATTTTTTTTAATAATCCTTATATTATGGGTGTTTGTTAGCTATTTGGTATTTATTCTGTATCAGTATTTTTATCTATTGGATCTATAGGGATAATACTTCCAATGTCTTCAATAGCTTTGATAAATAGATTTAAAGTTATTGTGGAATCGTTTGATTGTTGAGAGAGAATTTTAACATCTTTTATTTCTTTGATGTTTGGATTTTCATTTTGTAATTTTTCTTTGGAATAATCAATGGCTTTATTTATTACTTCATCTTCTGTATATACTTCATCTATAACTGTTACTTCGTATTGTTTTTCTTTTACAAGGTTAATATTTAAGAGGTTACTTGATAGTAAGATGGTATCTTTACTTTTAAAGGATTTATATTTATCAAAGTCAAATAATGATATTCTTTTGTTTATAAAATTTAATACATATACTGTTTTACTTCTTCCTGTTAGGGTTTCTTCTTGATATACATAGGGGTAATCAACTTTAATTGTATACCAGACTTCGCCATAAACTGTTCCTTTAGCCATTGTTGGTGTTTGGCTGTTATCGGGATGTGTTATGTATCCTGAAATTACTGTATCGCCTTTTTTTACATAGTCATTTACGTTTTTTACAATTTCTCCACTTATTGCATCGACTTCAGTAATAATAGCGTTTTTGGTGGATATTATGCTTTGATATTGGTACTTTTCTTCTTGGGTATTTAGTTTTCTTTCTTCTATTCTCACTATATATTTAGTGCCATATTCTTCTATTTCTATCCATTCTAAATTATCTTTATTGTTTTCTAATATTTTGTCTTCTATTTCTTCTAATTGTTCATAGCTTTTTTTAAATGTATATTTTTTAATTCCATATTTATTCAATTCATTACTTATAAGGGTTCTTATTTTTTTATCAGAATGAATTATATCTATAGAAAAGATTATTTTAGATAATGTTATTATAATAAATATTGATATAAGGATAAATATGAGAAGGATAGTGTTTTTTTTAATATTATTTTTTATTTTTATGGATCCATATTCTTCTATTATTGATAATTTATAGATAGTATTATATTTAGTTAATTTTTGATAATCTTGGTATTTGAGGATTAGGTGAGCTTCTTTATGTGATACTGGTATTAATTTTATGATATTAATCTTTCTTTTAATTATTCTTCTTATGTAATTATCTATATTAATACCTGTTATTTTTATTTTAATGATACTATCAAATTTTTCAAAGTATTTGTTTTTCATTAGTATCACCCATAGAATTTTATGTTTTTAGTTGAAGGTTTATAACTCTATACTTTGAATATTGCCAATGATTAGGGCTTCATTATCTTGCATTTTGGATACTACAAGATTAGTTCCTAAGATAGTAGTTATTCCTTTTGGGTGTTTTATTATTATTTTAGTACTAGTAAAATCTTTTATTTCTATATAATTTATGATATTTACAGTGTTATCTTTAATTATTATTTTATATTGAGTCTCAGTTAAATATCTATTTAATTTATCTATTAATTTCATTGTTTTCACCTTTTATAGTATATGATATATAATTAAAATTTAGATAAGTAATAGTAGTGTAATTAAAATATAATTAAAAATGAAGGTTATATAAAGGCAAAAAGATGTGAGTTTTAAATCACGTCTTTTATTCAATAATTATTTGGAATTTTGTAGCAGTTACACCAAATACTCCTGCATATCCGTCTTGCCCATTGACTTTCTCATCATCATATTGATATGGATAATTGTTTACTTTATATTTGGCTTTTTTATATGGTCTTATATCATTAGGAGTATAGTAGTATACTTCAATAGCGTCTATTTCTCTCTCGCTATCTCCAGCATAACCATTCTTGATATCGTTAATATTATAGCCTGTTACATAAGGTAACCAACTTCCACCTTTAATGTGTACTCTATATCTTATGCTACCTTTATCTACTTTTATAGCAATGCCTGTAATAGGGCTATTCTCCCAACCGGCATAGTCTTCTAGATTCTTTACTTCTGGTAGCCAGCCATGTTTTTTAGTTTTTGCACAGTAATATACATTTACTTCTTTTGAGGTAATAGTACTTGATGAGGAATTGTTTCTAATATCGTTATACATCTCATTCATATCTACGTTACCATTGATACCATTAATGGTCCCGGTACTGGAATATTGCCATATATCGTAACTAGCGTCAATATTAGGCTTGCTAGAACTATATTTAGCACACCAAATGGAATAATCTTTATTATAAATAGTTTTAACGTCTAAGTAATTCTGAAACCAATCTTGATTAGCGTATACTCCAGCTTTATATCCTAAATTTGTTATTTGGGTGCAAAACTCTATAGCGAAATTTGTTAGGGTTGCTTTCCCTAGAGATGTAACGCTATCATCTTCCATATCGATATAGACACAGAATGGTTTTGTTGATGGGATTTGATTTAATAATCTTTTACAGTGTTCTACTTCGCTTTGGATGCTTTCATTTCCTGTTAATCTTTTGGCATAAGAGTATAGGTATATGGCAAATGGGATATCATTTTCGATACAGCCGTTGATGTTATCTAGGAATTTGGTGTCATCTTGACTTGTTATGTTATCTCCGTATCCACATCTTATAATGGCAAAGTCTATTTGATTCTTGGTTTTACTCCAATTAATAGTTCCTTGATAGCTAGAAACGTCTATTCCTTTCAAGATGTTTCACTTCCTTTCGTTATTTTTTTGAGGTTGTTTACAATGTCATAGGCTCCTCCGGCGATTAGTCCACTTAACGCTATGGCTGTATTGAAGTCTTTGGTAATAAACCATTCTACAGCCGCTACTAATAGTCCTATAAGCAAATTTTGAATAGGAATTAGTTTATTGTTAAACCATTTAACTTTTTTTGCTATTAAGCCACATATAAAAGTAACAACTATTGTTATTATACTAATAATTATTGATGTATTCACTTTTTCACCTCCTATTATATTTTATTTATAAGAGGGTTTTATTAGTGTGTTTCAATCCAGTTATTTATGAATATTATTTATATATGAAATGTAGACTCCGTATTTGTTACTAAATCTTTAGGACATAGCACGGTGAACATGACTTTAAATACTTATTTACATATGTATAAATCTAGGTTGGAGCAATTTGTAAATTTAATAGAAAGTTAATAAATTAGAACCTAAACTAAAATATAAAGAAAAAACCTTTGAAAATCAAAGGCTAATATACATCTTGGTTGCCCCAGCAAGATTCGAACTTGCGAATGTCGGAGTCAGAGTCCGATGCCTTACCACTTGGCGATGGGGCAATAAAATATTAGGTGGAAGTGAGTAAGAGTATTTTTAGTTTTTCTTACTCACTGTTTATATTATTTTGCTGTTTTTTTGTTTATTCTTGTTTTATAGAATTTATATGCAAATATGATGAATACTACTATTATTAATATTAATATAATATTAGAAGCGTTATCTATTAGTCCTAGGATATAATCTCTTTTATCACCCGCAAAGGCTCCCACACATACTAAGGCAGTATTCCATATAGCACTTCCTACTACAGTATATAGAATAAACTTTATAATTGGCATTTCACTCATTCCAGCTGGTATACTTATTAGACTTCTTACTACTGGTATAAATCTACAAAAGAATACTGTTTTATTTCCTTTTTCATCAAACCATTTATCAGCAGATTCTATGTCTTTTGGTTTTATTCTTAATAGTTTTCCATATTTACTTGTTACTATTTTTATAAGTCTATCTTTATTTAAAATTTTACCTATATAATATAATGCTATTGCTCCTAATAATGAACCTATAGTAGATGCGATTATAACACCTAAGATAGTCATATTACTATCTATAGTCATAAAGCCACCAAAAGTTAATATTACTTCACTTGGTATTGGGGGAAATAAATTTTCGACTAGGATAAGTAGTCCTATACCTATATAACCGTAATTATTCATTATTTCTATAATAAAATTTTCCATATATTTTTCACCTCAAATTACTACTTATGAATAAGATTTAATTTTTAATATAATTAAGTAACTGTAATAAGTATAACATAAAATTATAATTATTTGGTAAAATATTAGAAAAAAATTATAAATTAGACAAATTATTATTATAATAGGTGTTAATTGTTGTTTTGTTTCTATATTATTTTTTTAGTTTTAATCCATCTTTAAAGGCTTCACCTACTCTTTTGCCTATTTTGTAATAGCCATGGGTATAGGGATCAAAAGCAATTGCATTTAATAAAGAGATATCTACTTTATCGTTATTCAATACTTTCTCATCTGCTGTTACATTTATTATTTTTCCTATTACTCCACATCCATATTTAGAATCTTGATATTCAATAAATTCACATTCCATACAAATAGGGAATTCATTTATAATGGGTGCATCAATATTATCAGATTTAGTTGTAGTAAGATTAGTGTTTGCAAATTTATTTGGTGTATTATTAGCGGATACTATTCCAAAATAATCAGCTTCTATAACATGGTTAGCGTCCGCAATGCTTACTGTGAAGGCATTTCTTTTTTTTATGTTTTTTACTGTTTTATGAGTTTCGGTTAAATTTAATATAATATGATCTCTTTCTAGCATAGTTCCCCAGGCAGCATTCATTACATCAACTGTATTATCTTCATTATATGTTGCAATCATTAGTACTGGCATGGGAAATATTGCTTCTGTGGTTTTTATATTCTTTCTCATTAATATCCTCCTTACGATGTAAATTATATCATAGTTTATATTTTTTAACACTTTTTTATTGATTTATTGTGATTTGTTTTATATAAGTAAAAGTGATATAATTGTTTTGTTGGCAAAGGAATTAGATATTGATTTATGAAAGGAATTAGATATGGATCAGGAAAAGATTGGAAAGTTTATTAAGGATATTAGAAAAAAGAATAATCTTACACAAAAACAATTAGCGGATAAATATAACGTGACATATCAAGCAGTTAGCAAATGGGAAAATGGGAGAAATATGCCGGATACTGCTCTTTTGAGGAAGATGAGTGTTGATTTTGGAGTTAGTCTAGAAGAGTTTTTTGATGGGGAATATAAGGATAAGAAAAAGAAGAATATTGCTATGTTTTTATTAGGAGGAATACTTGTTTTAATAATAATTTTTATGTTATTTTTTAAGATATATGATGGTAATGATTTTGTATTT
Organism: uncultured bacterium; assembly: GCA_949285775.1. Classification (GTDB taxonomy): domain Bacteria; phylum Bacillota_I; class Bacilli_A; order RF39; family UBA660; genus RUG11198. The sequence continues at coordinate 4,241 of CASEAD010000102.1, read as the reverse complement.
AAGACTTTATCTGCTAGTTGTGATGATTTTACTATATCTGGTACGATTGCTTATAATGATAATAAATCTTCTATATATATAACTAATATTAGTTATTGTGGGGGAGATGATTTAGAAGAATATAAGATGATTGAGTGTGTTTTATATGAGTCTCATGATGATATTGATAGAAAGATTAGTTCTTATACATATGATGGATTAGATAGTATTAAGTTAGAGGACTTTTTGCAGGAGATAACTTTGGCTGTTGATGATTATGAGAAGTCTTGTAAAGATTATACGGATAATAGTTTATATTTATCTATATTTGCTACTAGGCAAGATGGAAAGGTTATTACTTATAGGGTTCCTTTAAAACTTGATAGTAGTTGTTCAGTTAGTTAAATGTTTTCTCAACTAAAAGTTGAGTTTTTTTCAACTTATGCTTTATTGTTTTTTTAATTATTATGAGATAAAATTATTTTTGGAGGTATGAATATGAAGAAAAATAAGAAGATAATTATTCTAATAATTGGGGTATTAATTTTAATAGTTTTGGTTGTTTGTTATATTTTTACTATTTTTAATGATAAAAATATGAATAGTGAGAAAGTTACTGGGGTTGTTAGTATGATTGCATCTCAAGAGGAAATAGAAGAAGAATTTGAGATTGATGGATATACTATTGATAATCCTAATATTATTATTAATCCTTATGGTAATTCTCCTTTAACAGCGCTAGTTATATTTGAGACTTCTGAATATGTTAGTCCTACTGTCACTATAAAAGGTGATGATGAGCTTTCTACTTTTACGCATACTTTTGATGAGGGTAAGGAACATTATTTACCTATTTATGGTTTATATGCTGATAGAGATAATGAAGTTATTATTGAATACGAATTAGGGGATGAGATAGTTAGTAAGAGTATTGTGATTACAACTGATAAATTACCTGATGATATGGCTTTACCGGTAGAGGTTATTTCTGATAAGGAAAAATTGACTAATGATTTATATTTTTTTACGCCTTCTAGTTCGGGGTATACTATGGCTTATGATGTTAATGGTGATGTTAGATGGTATTTTACTAATTATGCTTTATGGGAGATTAATAGATTAGAGAATGGGCATTTGCTTGTTAGTACAGAAAGACTTGTAAATAGTCCTTATTATATGACTGGTTTATATGAGATGGATTTATTGGGAAAGATTTATGTAGAATATAGTTTAGAGGGGGGATATCATCATGATTATTATGAGTTAGATAATGGTAATATATTAGTTGCTTCTGATGATTTTGAGAATGAATATGGTACTGTTGAAGATGTTATTGTGGAATTAGATCGAGAGACAGGAGAGGTTGTAAAGACATTCGATTTGAAGAATATTTTAAATATGACTGATGGTCAAAGTGAGAATTGGTCTAGCTATGACTGGTTTCATAATAATTCTGTATGGTATGATGAGAACACTAACTCTATTACATTATCTGGAAGACATCAAGATGCGGTTATAAATATTGATTATGATACAGGAAATTTGAATTGGATTATTGGTGACTCTACTAACTGGAGCGAGGAATATCAAAAATATTTCTTTGAACCTATTGGGGATGATTTTGAATGGCAGTGGAGTCAGCATGCTGCTATGATTACTCCGGAGGGTTATGTATTTATCTTAGATAATGGTAATAATAAGTCAAAGATTAAAGATGAATATGTGTCTGCACAAGATAGTTATACTAGAGGAGTTATGTATAAGATAGATACTCAAGATATGACAATAGAACAAGTGTGGGAGTATGGTAAAGAAAGAGGTAGTGAATTTTATTCTCCATATATATCTGATGTTGATTATATAGATGATGGGCATTATATTGTTCATTCTGGTGGTATTGTATATGTTGATGGGGTTAATTCTAATCAACCGGCTGGCTTTAGTGAGAATGCTGAACTTTTATCGGATACTGTGGAATTAATTGATGATGAGGTTGTATTTGAAATAAAATTACCTACTAATAATTATAGGGTTGAGAAAATGAGTCTATATACTGAGAATGAAAAATTTGAGGTTGGTGATGGTAAGAGGCTTGGTAGTTTGGGTACTACTGATATTGATGATGAGAAAATTACTGTTAGTATAGATGGTAAAGATATAGATGATGTATATGAGTCTCATGATATATCAATAACTAAAGAAATAGATAGATTAGTAGTAAAAGGACAGTTTAAGAGAGAAAATACTGTAAATGTAATTCTATATAAAAATATGGTATCTAAATATTATAATATTAGGGTTAGTAAGAAACCTTATACTGCTTTATGTGTTGATGTATTTACCGAAGAAGAAAATGAGAATGGTATTGTTGTAACTAAATATATTAATGAAGAGGAGTTGAGTGGCAAATATTCTATATATATAGAGATAGATGGTGTTATATATGATACTTCTTTGTATGTAGAGTTTTAGGTTGTAGATATTTAGGGTATATTTATTGGAGTGATTGCTATGAATAAGTTTAGGTATGTTTTGATAATTGTAGTGTTAATTTTAGTTGTTATTATTGGTATAGTTGGTAATAATAAAAATAATAATAAAAATGTATATGTTAGGAAAGATGATAGTAATCAAGCATATGATATAAATACTGAAGATGAAGAGGATAGTGATGTAATAAGTATTAATCGTTATTCTTTGGTTAGTGATATTGTGTTTGATAGTGATAAGATTAATATTTACTTTTTTTGGGGAAATGGTTGTCCACATTGTGAGGAGATGTTTGAGTATTTAGAGAGTATAAAAGACGATTATGGTAAGTATTATAATGTATATGCTTTTGAAGTTTGGTATGATGAAAATAATGGGAGTGTAATGGATTATTTTTTAGATGAATTTGATAAGAGTATTGGTAATAGAGGGGTTCCTGTTTATATTATTGGGGATGTTTATTTTGAGGGTTTTAGTTCTAATATGGAAGAAGAAATATTAGATACTATTATGTCTGAATATGAGGATAGAGAGAATGTTAGAGATTTTAGTGAAGTGATGAATTTTGGAAAATAGGTGTAAATTTATAAGTATTTAGTAATACAATTATGATTTTGATGTCATAGTTGTTTTTTTCTTATAAGAAATTAATATTTTGAATTAAGATTGTATCTTAGATAGTTCTTTATTTTTAAGTTTATGTGTGATATAATTATGTTGTTTTGATGGGAGGTAGTTATATTGAAGGTTTATGATATATTTTTAGATAGGCTCCCAAATATTGATTTGCATGGCTTTGATAGAGAAAGTGCTAGGGTAATGACTAACGATTTTATTGAGGAAGCATTTAGCTTGGGGTATGAAAAAATAGTTATAATTCATGGAATTGGGACAGGTATTGTAAGAGATGCTGTTCATCAAGCACTTGCTAAAAATAAAAAAGTTAAAAATTATAAGATGGATGTACAAAATATAGGATGTACAGTAGTTAAGATAAATTTAGAAGGGAATAATTAATATGATAATGGAATTAGGGATTGATAAAGCAAGAGAAACGATGAATAAAAACTGTGGCGGGCCGTTTGGGGCAGTTATTGTGAGGGATGGAGAAGTAATAGCAATATCATCTAACTCGGTACTTAAAGATAATGATCCTACTGCACATGCTGAAATAAACGCTATTAGAGAGGCATGTAAAAAATTATGAACATATGATTTAAGTGGATGTGCTATATATACTACGGGATATCCTTGTCCTATGTGTATAAGTGCTATAATATGGGCTAATATTAAGGATGTTTACTATGGGACTGATTTGAAAGATGCTAATAGAATTGGTTTTAGGGATGATATGATATATGATTTTATTAGAGGTAATGGGAATAATGATATTTTAAGTATTAAGCAAATAGATAGAGATAAATGTTTAAATTTATTTAAAGAATATGAAAAGAATAATAAAATTATTTACTAAGTGTATATTGTGATGTGTGCTAATAGTGAGAGAGCCAAAAAAATATAGAAAGTAGTAAAAAAAGTATTGCTAAATTATTTGTTTTGTGCTATTATTAGAACACATGGACCCTTAGCTCAGTTGGTTAGAGCATCCGGCTCATAACCGGGCGGTCGTAGGTTCGAGTCCTACAGGGTCCACCATTTTATATGCGGGTGTGGCGAAATTGGCAGACGCGCTAGACTTAGGATCTAGTGGTTTATCCGTGGGGGTTCAAGTCCCTTCACCCGCACCATAAGAGTTTAATCTGAACCTTTAG
>CASEAD010000101.1 GCA_949285775.1 uncultured bacterium | reverse complement strand
ATCGTTATTATTTATATTTGCTATATTTACTTTAATATTTTGAACTTCAATTATTTTGTTTGCCATATATTCGCCTCTTTTCTAGATTTTTGATTTTCTTTATTATTATTCACTATTATCTCAATCCTCATTTTTATTTTTGCATTTAACGTATTCTTCAATTTTTTTATTATATTTCTTTAACTCTTCCACAAATTTAGGTCTAAACTGTTCTAAATAACCAATGACTAAATCAGCATATTCATCAATATTTTTATCATTAATAACATTTAACAAATATTTACTAATACCTTTTTTAGTATTTATTCTTTCCACATAAAATGCTAGTAAATTAGTTGTTCCTATTTTTTCCTTTGCGGCCAAGATAATAGATAATAGGTTTTCCCTCGTGACAGAATATCTGGATTTAAAACCGCTTGTTCTAGAAAATAATATTAGAACACAACCAATAAATAATTTATCTGTGCCATTTTGTGGAAAAGTTTTCTTAGTAAATTCAATCAAACTTTCTATGTTGCCTTTTTCATAATCATCATATAATTCCATTAAAATTCGGTTTATCAAAGCTATCACCACTATCTATATACTTTTTTTGCTATTCCACCATTATCAAATATTGCTTGTTTTACTTCATCTCTAATGTATGAATTAGTTCTTCTCTTGTTTGAATTATAATGTTTTGTTACAATTCCAACAATTACTTTTTTGTTTTTAATTGGCATAAAGTTTCAACTCCTTTACTCGTTTCTTTATTTCTAAAATCAAGCCATATTTTTTGACAATGTTTTATCTTAAAGAATGATATTTACTAAGATATAAATTTTATTATTTCTTTTGTTCTTTAATATATGTTCTAGAGCCATGTTTAATAATCTTGTTGGTATATTCTGTTGGGTTGTTTTTTTTCCATTCATCTACTATTTTAAAAAATAAATTTTTGTCATATTTATATAAATCATTTAAATTATTAGCAACTGACCTTTGAACATAAGAATTTGGATCGTTTTTTAAGTTATCTAATATTTTTTTGTATTCATTAAAATTTTCTATTGCGGTAGTCATTTTCTTTGCCCAAGGAAGGCTTATACGTATGCATTCACTAGATAAGCGTCTAAGATAAATATGTTTGATTTACTCCATTTTTCTATTATTTTTAAACTTCTTTTGGGATATTTTACAATTAATGGTCGCATTGCAAACTCGCCTGTATATCTTTTGGTTAGTTCTTCTATAAAATGAACGGAAGCTTTGTAATAGTATGCACTATCAATTGAATGAATTTCTACATATTTGGAGATTGGTGCTAGCCACATTCCTGTATTATACATATCAGCGAATGAAGAAAGTTCAGTGTCCAATATTTTTTCAAATATTTTTAATGTTTCTAGATAGTTTGGAAATACTGTATCAAATATTTCTACAAAGATAAGCATTTTTTCGGTATATTCTTGATTTTGAATTTTATTTTCTACTTGTTTTATAAAGTTACTACTATTAAATTTTGGATAGACTTTAGTAATTTTTCTTGCTAGGGAGATAGCATACTCTTTGTTAAAATAATCTTTTATTTTCATATAATCACACTACTTTTGGAATATATTACTATTTTATTAATTCTTTTTTTCTTAAGAATACTTCCTTAATTTCGTTTAATTGGGATTACAACTACTAATAAATTCCCTAAATAGTCTATCAACATATTCTTCTTCTAGCATTAATTCGGGATGCCATTTTACTCCGATAATAAACTTCTTATTTGATATTTCAAAGCTTTCTACTAGTCCATCTTCTGAATAAGATGATATTTTGGCATATGGACTTACTAATTCTTTGGTGGCGATCATGGAATGAATACTATTAACTTCCATTATATCTTTTTTTACTATGTTATAGAGTTTGGTATTTTTACATATTTTGATTTTGTGTCTATAATTTTTATCATATATATCATGTTTTTTATCTTTATCTAAAATAACGTTAGTACCTAGTGCTCTTAAGATATTATTGAATCCAGCACATATTCCTATTAATGGTTTATTTAATTCAATAATTTTCTTAGCAATTTCTATTTCATAATTACAGCTATATAAGCCTCCTTGTAAGATGAAGCCATCGCATAATTCTATTTGTCTATATAAGTCTTCTTTTTCTTCTTTGGTTAATATTTTATTATCTTTAATATCATTATCATTAAATTTGGTAGTTATCTCTGTTGGTAATAAAGTAATTGCAATAGCGCCATGTTTTACGATTAAGTATCTTATTTCATCTACCTCATCTATTCTATGCCATAGATCATTTTCATATTTTGGTTTAACTTTTCCGATAATTCCTATTATTGGTTTTTTATTCATCATTTACTCCTTTAAATATTTTTATAATTTTTATTTTATATAATAAAAAGGCTGGGGTTGCCTTTATATTATAATTCTTTCTTCCATAGTCCATGCTTATTGCAATAAGAATAAACTGTAGAATGTTCAGTATAATTAAATATATGGCTTGCTTCTTCATTGGGATTAAATTTATGTATTTCTATTGTATTATCTTTACATATAGCAACCCACATAATATAATGATCTGCATCCATTGGGTGCATTACTTCTCCTACTTTAACTTCTACTTTATCATCTTTAATTATACACATTGGTATATGCTTTTCCTCACTGGCATCTACAGTATTAGGAATTAATTCTTGCATTGGTTGTCCACAACATTTTACTTTATTGATATCGCCATTCATTATATAGACTACATTTCCACAAATGGGACATATATAGAATTTCATTTATATTACACCTCCAATATAATTATAAAGCATTAATAAAAAAAATGATAGATAAATTTAAAAATATTTGTATTAATAAGTTATTATTAGTTCTTTTTAGTTTTTTTTATGTTATACTTAGATTATATTTAGGATGTGTGATGATTATGGATATTGGTATTATTGAGGAAAAAATTATTAATAAAGAGGAACTTGCTAATGGGGAATTAACTTTCTTTTTAGATAATTTAATTGCTGTTATTAATGATATTATTAATGAATCTAGTTATATTAATAAATGCGATGCTGTGCAGGGATTAATAGGGAGATATTTTAAGAGGCTAGGAATTCCTACATTTGCTAATATTACTAATAAGTGTGTAAGCTCTAATGTTATAGGTCATAGTTTTGTGGTAGCGTCTTTTAGGGATTATAATCAAGGAGATTATATTATTGATCCTAGTTTTATTCAGTTTTTATATTTAAATGATGATTATGATGATCTGTATATTAATCATCTAAGAATTAAATCTAAGTCTCCTTTTTATTATGCTAGGGCTATTGATAAGGAATTGACATTAGAATTACTTAGGAAGGGGTATTTAAAACTAACTTCTAGAAGTGCTTATCTTTATGGTAATTGTTTCTTGCATACTAAAGTTTGTATATCTGATGATAGTGTTATAGACAATATAGATGGTAATATTTATATTAATAGTTTTTTTAAGGGGAATGAACAGTTGCGGGTTTATGATTATCCTGATATTGAGATAAGTAGTAATAAAAGAAGATAAGGTGGTTGTATGTTTAGTAAAAGGGAATATTTAAATTATATTAAGGAATATAAGAAGTTTATGGTTAGAGATATTTATATAACGGAAAATATGTATATTGATTTTTTGAATAGGCATAAGGATTTATATAAGGGGTTACATCATAATGATATATTTTATAATTTTATGAAAGAGACTGTAATTGATAAGTATAGGATTATTCGAGATCATAATAAGGGGTATTTGAATTGGAAGTTAAGGGAATTTGATAATTATTTTAGGACAATGTTTCCTGATATTGAACTTGATTTGGATCAAAAGAAGGCTATTATATGTGAAGAGGAGAATCTTTTAGTGATTGCGGGAGCTGGTGCGGGTAAGACTACTACTATGGCTGCTAAGGTTAAATATTTAATTGATAAGTGTAATTATAAACAAAGTGAGATTGTGGTTATATCTTTTACTAATAAGGCATGTGATGAGATTAGGGATAAGATACATAAGTTATTTGGTTATACTGATGTAGATGTTTATACTTTTCATAAGTTGGGTATGAAGATATTAAGGTGTGCTACTGGCAAAAAACTGGATATTGTAAGTGATGCGGTTAAGTTTAAGATATTTGTTGAATATATAAAGAATGATTTATTTAATAATAAGGATAAATTTAAAAGATTTTTTACTTCTTTTCGGAATAGGTTAGGTATTAATGAGGAATATAAAAATTTTGATTCTTTTTATGAATATCATAAATATTTATATAAGAAGAAATACGTTAATAACGATGAGTATTTAGATAAGTATATAAATTCTACTATTGATAGAAGAAGGAATTATTTAAAGACTATTCGGGGAGAGTATGTTAAGTCTAAGGAAGAGGTAGATATTGCTAATTATTTGTTTAGGAATGGTATTGATTATGAATATGAAAGGATATTTGATAAGAAAGTTAATAATCATATAATGAAACCTGATTTCTATATATATCAGGGGGAACTATTTAATTATATTGAACATTTTGGAATTGATAAAAATAATAACAATAGTTCTTTAACAGAAAGGGAACTGGATAATTATTTAAGTACTTTAAAATTGAAAGAAGATTATCATAGGTATTGTAAGGATTTATTTATTATTACTAATTCTGGCATGAGTTATAAAGATAAAGTTAAGTATTTAAATAAAGAGTTATTAAGGAGGGGTTATTGTTTTAGAAAAGTTAGTAATAAGGAAATATATGATGAGTTAATGAAGACTAGTGAGAATAGTTATTTTTATGATTTTATAGAAAAATTATTAGTGCCTTTTATTTCTTATTTTAAGGCTAGTAATTATGATAGGGAAAAACTTCTTGAAATTAGAGAAAAGCAAAATGATGAACTAAAGATGCAGATAGATGTTGTATTAGATTTTTATGATTATTATCATAAGTATTTAGAAGAGCATCATTTGGTTGATTTTGAGGATATGATTAATTTAGCTTATAGTAAGATAAGTGAGGTTAGCAAATCAAGTTTAGGGGTTGATTATAAGTATATTATTATAGATGAGTATCAAGATATATCTATTCAAAGATTTAATTTGACTGATAAGATTGCTAAACTATTTGATGCTAAAGTATTTGCGGTTGGAGATGATTATCAGTCGATATTTGCTTTTGCGGGATCGAGAGTGGATTTGTTTACTAATTTTAAGATGTATATGCGGAATGCTAAAAAAATTCCTATTGAAAATACCTATCGTAATTCACAGGAATTATTAGATATTGCTAAGGAATTTATTAATAAGAATACTAATCAAATAAGAAAGACTTTAAAATCTAATAAGCATTTGTTTAAACCAGTTGAAATATATGTGTATAATGATAGTGATCCTTTTTATATAAATTCTAATAAGGCTAAGACTGTTAATTATATTATGAAGAAGATTGATAGTAAGGAGAATGTTTTATTCTTAGGTAGATATAATAAAGATATAGATAGTTTAACTAGAGATAAATATTTTGTTAAGAAAAATAAAGAAAGAATTATATGGGAGGGTAATACTAATATTAAGATTAATTTTTTAACTGTTCACGCTGCTAAGGGATTGGGGTATGATGAGGTTGTTTTGATAAACGCTGTGGATGATAAATATGGGTTTCCTTCTAAAATAGAAGATGAGGCTTTGATTAGGTTGATAAAGCCTACTATAGATGAGGGGATTATGTATCCTGAGGAGAGGAGACTCTTCTATGTTGCTTTGACTAGGACTAAGAATAGGGTTTATATTGTATGTCCTAAGTCTAAAGTTTCTTCTTTTGTTAAAGAGATTTCTTATAATAAGAATGTTTATATTCATAATGAAATAATAGAATAGTTTTGTTGGCTATTCTATTTTAAAAATCCATTTATTATTTCTTGTTCTGCTTCTTCTTCAGTGTATCCTAGTGTCATTAGTTTAGTTATTTGTTCTCCGGCTATTTTTCCTATGGCTGCCTCATGAATTAGATTGGCGTCTATATGATTAGCAGTTACTTCGGGGATTGCTGTTACTTTGGCATTATCTTTTATAATAGCGTCACATTCACTATGGGAGAAAGATTTGGCGTTGCCGTATATTTTAGATATAAATTCTTGTTTGGAGTTATCGGTTGCTACTGATCTAGAGGTTATATGAGTACTAGAATTTTCTCCATTTAATTCAACTGTGAATATTGTTTTGGCTATTTGGTTTTGATGAGTCATTATTTTTTCCGTAACTATGAAGTTAGTGTTTTCTTCTAGTATAGCTTTTGTTTCTCTTATAGTAGAATCTACGCCTTCTATTTGGGTACTTTCTATTTCCATATTACTTCCTTTTTTAAGGTAGACTTCTGTAATGGGATTTAATATTTTCTTACCAGTTCCTACGCCTTCTCCATAGTGTTTTTCAATATATTTTACTTTAGCTCCTTCTTCTAAGTAGAATCTATGAATGCCATCGTGTCTTGAATTTTTGTCGTGGTTATTACAGATAGCGCAGCCTGCTAGTATTATTACATTAGCGTTTTTACCAATATGGAAGTCGTTATACACAATATCTTTTAAGCCACTTTTGGTAATTATAACGGGTATATATATGAAATCAAATTTAGTATTTTCTTTAACATATATATCTATTCCTGGTTTATTAGTTTTATTAATAATATTTACGTTTTCGGTTATTTTTCTTTCTATTTTTTTACCGTTTTTTCTAATATTATATGCACCGTCTTGAATAATATCTGAAGATAATTCATCTAGTAGTTTTTTATCTATTTGATTAATTTGGTTGCTCACTTTTTTCCTCCTTTATGTTGTTTTTTAATTTACAGCATGTTTTATTTATTATTTCTTTATCTATTATATCTTTGCTTGTTCCTATATTGACTATTTTACCATTTTTAATTAGTATTACTTCATCAGCGATATTTAGTATTTTTTCTTGATGAGATATTATTATAGTTGTTCCTTTTATTAATTGTCTCATGTTTGCAAATACTTCTATTAGATTATTAAAACTCCATAAGTCAATACCAGCTTCTGGTTCATCAAAGATGGTTAATTTAGATTTTCTTAATACTACTGATGCTATTTCTATTCTTTTTAATTCTCCTCCTGATAGGGAGCTATTTACTTCTCTATCGACGTATTCTTTAGCGCATAATCCTACTTTAGATAATATTTCACAGGCTTCTTTTTTGGATATTTTTTTTCTTCCAGCCATTCTAAGTAAATCATAAACTGTAATACCTTTAAATTTTACTGGTTGTTGGAAGGCGAAACTTATACCTAGATTGGCTCTTTCGTTTATACTTAAATTAGTAATATCTTTACCATTAAAAATTATTTTACCTGAATCTGTTTTTTTAATTCCCATTATAATTTTTACTAGGGTAGATTTTCCAGAACCGTTTGGGCCTGTTATGGCAATAAATTTATCTATATCTATTTTTAAATTAATATTATCTAATATTTTTTTACCATCTCTTTTATAAGATATATTTTGTAATTCTAATAGCATTTTGTTTCCTCCTTATATAGTTTCTTTTAGTCTTTCTCTGGCTGTTGTTTTTATACATTCTCTACATTTTTCATTATTTTTGTTATATCCACATTTTAATTCTTCTAGACCTAATATTTTGTTGATATATGTATCTAATTTTTTTATACTATTAGATGACATTATATTTTTAATATCTTTAGCTTCTTTTATAGCAATGTCCCTCTTTATTCCTAATATTCCTATTAAAAATATTTCTAGGATATCTTGTTTTTTTATTATTTCTTTAGCGAGAGTTTCTCCTTTTTTAGTTAAGTTAATGTTTTTATAGGTTTCATATTCTATTAGTTTTAAATCCTTCAATATATTTATAGCTTTATTAACGCTTGGTTTGGTTATATTTAATTTTTGAGCAATATCAGTTACTCTTACTTTATTATTATTTTTTTCTAGGATATAGATAGTTTTTAGATATTCTTCTTGGGAATTAGTTAGTTTCATGATACTTCTCCTTTTTTGTTAGACTACGCTAACATTTTAATATTTAATTTGATATTTGTCAAGAGATGATGATAAGAAAAAAAGAACTGTTATAGTTCGTTAATCATTTAATAAATATTCTAGGGCTTTTTTATATTTATTTATTCTGGTAATATCTTCTTGGGTTATGTTATTTAGTCTGGTTTTATCTGAATTATGTATTAAATCTGCTATTTTAACTTTTCTGGCTATGGGGTTATTTTTTATGGGTTTTATATATTCTAAGTAATCTATGTTTTTATTATGGGTTAATAATTTTAGTATATCTATTACTTCTTTAGGAAATTCTTTTTCTAAGTCTTTAAATGATAAATTAGTATCTTCTACAATATCATGTAAGAGTGCTACTAAGCATTCTGTTTCGGTATTCATTTGTTCTGCTATATGTATGGGATGATATATATAGGGTACTCCTCCTTTATCGAATTGGTTTTGATGGGCGTTATATGCTAATAGCATGGCTTTTTTTGTTAATTTGGTATTAATCATAACTGTTCTCCTTCTATTTATAATATTTAATATAAAATGTGGTTCCTTTAGATGATGACTCTACACTTATAGTGCCGTTATTGCTTTCAATAATGGATTTAGATAAGGCTAGTCCTATTCCTATGCTTTCGTTAGATGAATTCTTTCCTTTGTAGAATCTTTCAAAGATATGGGGTATGTCTTCTTTAGGTATTCCTGTGCCATTATCTTTTATGGTTATCATTGAATATATTTTATTATTTTCTGTAATTATTTCAACTGTACTATTATTATTAGAGTGTTCTATACAATTTTTTATAATATTACTAATTGCTTCTGTTTGCCATTTTATATCACATATTATTTTGGTATTTTCAGAAAAATTGGTTTTAAGTTTAATATTTTTTAAGTCACTTAAGAGAGAGATGTTTTTTATAGATTTATTTACTAGGTTTTCTAAAGATATTTCTTCTTTTATAAAGTCTATGGTATTGGATTCTAGTTTTGATAGTTTTAAGATTGATTGGACTAAAAAGTTAATATTTGTTATTTCTCTTTTTATATCTCTAATAAAATCTTCTCTTATATCTTTATCCATATTAGGATCATCTATTAGGTTATCTAATATTATTAATATAGAAGTTAATGGGGTTTTTAGTTGGTGAGATATATCTTCTAGGGATTTTTTTAATTCTAATTTATCTTTTTTAGAATTTTCAGCGTCTTCTTTTAGGGTAATAGTTATTTTATATAATTCATTTTTTAGAATAGATAATTCGTCTTCTGAGATAGAATCTATTTTTAGATTATAGTTTTTTCTATTTATTTCTTCTATATAGTTAGTGATGTCTTTAATATCTTTATCTTTCTTTTTGGTATATTTCATAAATATAAATATTAATATTATTATGGTAATTGTTATAAATGATATGTTTAGTATTAGAAAGATAGAGAAATATTCATTATTTTGTAATATAATTGATTCGTTATCTAGATCTATTCCATATTTACTTAATATATCTAAATTTGTATTAGTATCATTATTTAATATTTCTATTAAATCTACTTCAGTTAGATTAGGGTATTTATCTAATAAGATAGTTATTATTTGGTTTATTTTATTATTAAAATTAGTTGTATAGGTATGATATTCATATATATTTATTACTGTGAATAAGAGTAATAAGATAATAGATGTTAATATGGTAATTTTTAAGTAGTGTTTTAATTCTATTTTATTTTTCATCTATTCTATAACCTATGCCTTTAATAGTAATAATTATATTTGTTCCTATTTTTTCTCTTATTCTTTTAAAATATACAGTAATTGTGTGGTCGTCTACATCATTTCCTGTCCATTCCCATATTTTGTCTAGTATGGTATTTCTTGTTACTACTTTATTTATATTGGTAAATAGTAAGTTTATTAATTTTAATTCTAAGGCGGTTAGATCTATTTTTATAT
>CASEAD010000100.1 GCA_949285775.1 uncultured bacterium | reverse complement strand
TCATATTCTTTTGTTATTTCTTTAAAACCTTTTGTATAAGTAGTGTTAATTGGTATAAGTTCAATATTATCTTTGCTTAATTCTAATTTAATATCAAGATTAGAATTATAGGCTTGTTTATTTCTATTATTATGTGAGCCTATTTGTCTTAAATCACTCATAGTCATAATAGGCTCACTTCTAAATATTGCATAATTTAAATTCATTTATCATTCCTCCAATCTTTAAATTTACACAACAAAAAAAGATATGATTTTTCACATATCTTGTTAATTTCATAACCGTTTCTATTTAAATACTTCAAAAATTTTTTAATTGATATAATATCAAAATGAGGACATTAATGTATATTTATTGATATTATAATATCAAAGTCATAATCAACATTAAGGTTTTTATTTAAATTTAATATAATGGATTTATTCTTGATTTTTCCTTTAAAACAAAGCAAATCTAATCGTTTCACATTATTTGTCATTTGTCCTATACTAGATTTTTATCCTCACTAACAAAATATAAATACATAAGCTTCTTAAGACAATTTCTATAATAATAATCAAAAACTCTTTTTATTAACATCTAATTTACTTATAATACTATTTATAATATTATTCCTACCTTCATCATCAAAAAATTCCTTATTAGATAATATATAACCTTCTAAACTATCTCTACCATAAGACTCTATCAAACTTTCTGCTACAATAGAAGAAAAATAAATATAATTATTATCACACCCCTTTAAATAATAAAGTATCATCTTCTTAAAATATTCCCATTCTCTCATAGAATCCTCCTTATTAATTATTATTCCTATAAGAAATACTTATCTTATCTCCTACCAATATATATTTTGTTGTAAATTCTTTATTATTATCTAAAAAATCAATATATTTCTTAATCTTATTTACTAATCCCCTTTGATTTTTAGTCTTAATTAATGACTCATCCTCTACTAAACCATGAAAAGATAAATTATCAGTAATAATTACCCCCTTATCCTCTAAATTATTCTTATATTTTTGAAAAAAATCTATATTATGCCCCTTAGAAGCATCAATAAATATTAAATCAAATAATCCCTCTATCTCACAATTAATAGCGTCTTCATTAATAACCCTAATTCTCTTATCTAACTTAAATTTCCGAATATTAGATAACGCTACCTCATACCTATCCTTATCTCTTTCAATAGTAGTTACTTCTATATCATCATTAACACTAGCCATACAAATAGCCGAATATCCTATCGCAGAACCAATCTCTAATATCTTTTTAATATTATTTTCCTTAATATAATTACACAAATAATTTATCCCATCCAATTGCATTATAGGAATATTTTTCTCCTTAGCATACACTTCCATCTCTTTAAACATCTTCATCATCTAACCTTGGTGTTAATATTTCATAACCATCACTAGTAACCAAAACAGTATGCTCATAATGTGCCGAAGGACTACCATCAGAAGTTTTAATAGTCCAACCATCATCTAATTGATAAACATATCTAGAACCTGAATTTAACATAGGCTCAATACATATCACCATACCCTCTTTTAATTTAGGTCCCATATGTGGTTTACCATAATTAGGAACCTCAGGATCCTCATGCATTTCCGTACCTATACCATGACCAATTAACTCCCTTACAATTCCCAAATTATGCCTCTTAGCATACACCTCTATAGCGTTAGATATATCTCCAATTCTATTACCAGGACGAACTTGTTTAATCCCCTCATACAAAGCCTCTTCAGTATGTTTCATCAAATATTTCTTCCTATCACTAACACTTCCTACCGAATAAGTCCACGCCGCATCACCTTGATAACCCTGATAACCAATAACCATATCAATAGTAATAATATCCCCATTTTTAAGTTTTCTATTAGAAGGAATACCATGTACAACTTCATCATTAACACTAGTACAAAGTGCCGTAGGAAACCCCTCATACCCCTTACAAGTAGGAATACCCCCATTCTTTCTAATAAAATCCTCCGCTAACTTATCTAACTCCCTAGTAGTAATACCAGGCTTAATAAAAGGCTTTAAATACTTATGAGTAAGACTAACTAAATATCCTGCCTTACGCATATATTCAATCTCATCTTTACTTTTAATACTTATCATATTATCTACCCTCTTTATATAACATTCTTACCCTAGCAAATGATTGCCTTACCGCATTATTTTGATTTACTTCTAAACAAACATTATCTACTATCCCATTAAAATTCTCACTCTTTGTAATTATTAATTTATCCCTATCAACAGGAACCACTATAGACTTATCTAAATTAAATATAAATAAATTAGTTCCCTTATCAATAGAATCCCCTTTAGCCTGTCTATAAATACTAGAATTAATACCATACCTATCTTCAATATATTTTAAAGTATAAGGATACCTATCAAGAACCCATAATAAAACTTCCCTATTATCTTTACCATCATCATGATAAACTTTTTCTATATAAAAACCATTACTATTACTCAAAAAATCACATCTCATAGTCTCCATAAACAAATTCATCTTATTATCATTATCATCATTTCCATAAATATCACAATTTTCCCCCTTACTACATAACACACCATCTATCTCACTAACAACCCTCATCTCTAAACTTATATACTCATTATACTTCACATCATTCACTTCTTTCCAATAAATATTATAACAAAACTAAGAAGAAAAAGAAACTAATTAACTAAATACATATTAATTTCTTCTATCCCAAAATATAAAACCCATATACACAACCACATAAAGCCCCAATTAAATGCCCTAAATGAGATATATTATCTTTTTTAAATATCCCATCTCTAATCTCATCAACTATATAAAAAATAAATATTAAAACTAAAGTTATAGGAATCTTCCCACTACTAATATTTACAAAAGAACTAAGAACTATCAACATAAACGCTATACCACTAGCACCCAATAACCTATCCTTACTAAAAATAATATGAATAATACCTGTAACACCAGCTGTTATTAAAACCATAATCAGTAAATTAATACTCCCAAACTTCTCTTCTACCATAGGACCAATTAATAATATAGTTAAATAATTATTCCTAAAATGTTCCCAATTAGAATGCCCTAAAATATGAGAAAATAACCTAAAATAAGTTAAAGGATTAAATATAGAAGATCTATAAGTTGAAAAAAGAACCTTATTACTTTTCCCCTTAGTAATATTATTAATTATAAATACTATTAAAGATATAAAAAATAAAGATAATATAACAACTGAATTATATTGTAAATAACTTATTATATTATCTAACCATTCTATTACTTTATCTATATAATTATTATCCATACTTACCACACCTCATTATAACTAGTATAAAATATTTATAATATATATTTTAACTAATCTACTTAATATCAATATTACTCTTTTTCTTAATATATCTTTTTCTTAATACAATTGCTAATACAATA
>CASEAD010000099.1 GCA_949285775.1 uncultured bacterium | reverse complement strand
CTAAAAAATCTGACTTTTCCACTAATAAATTTAAGAAAAATACACTAAAATAACTACTATCTTTATTATAAACCTTACATAGCCTATCAAACCTATCCTTACCTATCTTTAATATCAAATCATAATTATCACCAACACCAATATCTACTACATTACTTTCAACATTAATTCCCTCTCCTAACAACTTTTGCAAATTCCTAATCCTAGCACCCCGAATATTAACAAAAGAACCATCTTTTTCAACATCTCTATTACCAAAAATATCTCTAAATTTATCAAACAAACTCATCCTAACACCTCTATCATAATACATATTATACTATATTAAACAATATAACCAAACCTAAATTAACTACTTCTTATCATTTTTAACCATACTAGCATACATTATACTATTATTTCCAAACTTTTCCCTAATATCATCTAAAGTCTTTTGTAAATTATCCCTATCTTCTACCACATTGTCAGAAGAAAATAACGATAATTGCCTATCCCTCTTATGATTAACTCCACTAACCCCAACACATAACCCTCTTATACCTCTATCAATATCCCATATCTTATCAAATAAAACCTTACTATATTTAAAAATATCCTCATCAGTATTAATAGCATTATCTATCTTAACCTGCTTACTAACCTTCTCAAAATCAGCATACTTTATCCAAATACTTATAACATTAGCAAACATTCTCTTATCTCTAAGCTTCTTTCCTACTTCCATAGAAAGACCTTTAAAAACATTATAAATCAAATCTCTATCATTATAGTTATAAGATAAAGTCGTAGACGAAGAAATGCTCTTAGCATCCTCTCTTTCATAAACAACCTCTGAATTATCAATCCCATTAGCGTAATTCCACATAACATTACCAAACTTCTTAAATTTATGATAAAGAATATTACAATCACTTAAAGCTAAATCTCCAATAGTATTAATACCCATCTCCCTTAACTTCTTACTAGTACTCTTCCCTATCATAAACAAATCTTCAATCTCTAACTTCCACATCTTATCCTTAATCTCATTATCAAATAAAGTATGTACCTTATCAGGCTTACTAAAATCAGATGCCA
Organism: uncultured bacterium; assembly: GCA_949285775.1. Classification (GTDB taxonomy): domain Bacteria; phylum Bacillota_I; class Bacilli_A; order RF39; family UBA660; genus RUG11198. Next base: position 4,839 of record CASEAD010000099.1, on the reverse strand, counting down.
TCTTAGCTTCTAATTTATTATTACCAACACCCACATTAACTGTAAACCCAAATTTATTCTTTATATCTTCTTTAATCTTATAAGCAGCCTCGATAGGATCACCAAATAACTTAACACTACCAGTATAATCCAAAAAACACTCATCAATAGAATATCTCTCAATAATATTAGTAAAACCGAGCAAATAATTATACATTATATCAGAATAATATTTATATATATCATGATTAGGCTTATAAACCTCTAACATAGGGCACTTTTTCCTAGCACTATACAAACTCTCTCCCGTAACAACCCCTAAAGCCTTACATTTATTACTCTTTGCTAACACTACCCCCTTCCTAGCCTCCTCATCACCACCAATAACAGCATACTTATTTCTAATATCAATACTACTCCCTCTCTTAAGCATATCAACAGCGCTCCAAGATAAAAAAGCATTATTAACATCCACATGTAATATTATTCTCACAAACATCACCTTAATATAATTATAAATCAATAAACATAATATTTCCATATATTTAAAAATAAAAATATACTTTACCATAACAAAAACATATTTAAATATATATAAAAACATGATATACTAATATAAAAGGTAGTGTGATTATATGATAGATTACTTAATAATAGCAGGACTTATTATCATAATTATATTAATAATAATATCCATATCTAAAAATATTAATGAAGCAAACATAACAGAAAGACTAGGAAAATTAGAAAATACAACCATAAAAGAAATAAATACCTTTCAAATAAATCTAACTAAAAATATAAACGATGAATTTGATAAAATAAATGAAATGCTAGAATATAGACTCACAATGATGAATGAAAAAATGAATAACAGACTAGATGAAAACTTTGCCAAATCAAATAGAACATTTACTAACATATTAGAAAGATTATCCAAAATAGATGAAGCACAAAAAAAAATAGATAACCTATCTACTGATATAGTATCCCTACAAAGTATTCTAACAGACAAAAAAACAAGAGGAATATTTGGTGAAGTAAACCTAAAACACATCTTAGTAAATATCTTCGGTGAAAACAATAATAAAATATATAGACTACAATACACTTTCTCCAATAATACCATAGCAGACGCTGTTATATTCGCCCCATCACCATTAGGTACCATAGCAATTGATTCCAAATTTCCCCTAGAAAAATATCGTATTATGGTAGACAAAAATAAAACTAAAATTGAAAGATATTTAGCAGAAAAACAATTCAAAATAGACGTTAAGAAACACATTGACGCCATTAGTAGCAAATACATTATTCCAGAAATTACCAGTAGTCAAGCAATAATGTTTCTACCAGCCGAAGCAATATTCGCAGAAATTAACGCCTATCATCCCGATATAATTGATTATGCCAATTCCAAAAAAGTATGGATAACCTCCCCTACTACCCTCATGTCAACATTAACAATTATACAAGTACTATTAAAAAATATCGAAAGAGATAAATATGCCAAAATAATTCATCAAGAATTAAACAAACTAGGCTTAGAGTTTTCAAGATATAAAGAAAGATGGAATAAACTATCTAGAAGTATAGAAACTGTAAATAAAGATATAGAAAATATAAACATAACAACAGATAAAATAACTAAAAGATTTGAATCCATATCAAGTGCAAATTTTAATGATAAAGAATACATTGAAGAAAATAACAACAAAGATTATAAATAAATATATTTTTTTAACTAGTAAAATAAATAATAATTATCTAAAAATAGAACGAATCAATACAGGGTTACCTTTAGGTTTCCTGTTCTTTTTATATTCTCTAACACTAGAAATAAACCTATAAAGCTCTATTACATTATCTTTAACACAATCATCCATACAAATAGAATTATTAAAAAGACATATTTTTCTATATTTATTTGGACTAATACCAATAACTTTTTTAAATATCTCAGAATAATACTCCAAAGAATTAAATCCACTATTAATAGAAATTAAAACAATAGAATTATTAGAGTGACTAAGTTCATTCAAACTATAATAAATCTTAAGCATATTTATATAAGTTATAATAGAAACACCAATCTCTTTTTTAAACTTTTTCATAATATAATATCTATTATAAGAAAATTTTAAAAAAATCTCCTCTATTGAAATATCACGTTTAAAATTATTATCAATAAATTCTAAAATATCACAAATAAGATCATTAGAATACATTTATAATCACCACTATTATTTTAACACAAAAACCATTATTGTTTAAATAAATTAATAAATGTAATGTTATTATTAACACGAAAGGAGAAAATATATGGAATATTATTCAAGATGGACAACAAAAGATGAACTTAAAGAGTACTTAACTAAAGTTAATAAAAGTACTAAATTAGAAAAATCTGGTATACCTATGATGTATGATGATAAAGATACAATTTATATAGATTCAAGCGAAGCTCATACAATGGTAATAGGAACAACAGGTTCCGGAAAACACCAAGCTATATTACTACCCCAAATAAGACTAGCAACTCTAGCAGGAGAATCATTAATAATAAATGATATTAACGGCGAATTATATAAACAAACTTCTAAAATGTTAGAAAATAAAAACTATAATATAAAAGTTATAAACCTTAGCGCACCAAATGATGGTAATAACTATAACCCTTTATATTTACCTTATTTACTATACAAAGAAGGTAATAAAGACAAATCATTAGAATTAATAGAAAAATTAGGATATTATCTATTTAATGACCCCAAAGATAAAAGTGACCCTTTTTGGCTAAACTCAACAATAGATTATTTTACAGGATTAACATTATATTTATTTGAAAATGGAAACGAAGAAGAAATTAATTTAAAAAGCATTTATAATATATCAACTGAAGGAGAAAAAATAATAAATGGTCAAAGAAAAATAGAAAATATTCTAAATAATCAAGATAATAATTCTACAGTTTATATAATGTTATCAGGAACAGTTAATGCACCATTAGAAACAAGAGGAGGAATAATTTCAACCTTCAATCAAAAAATAATTCCCTATATAACTAGAGAAAATCTATCTAATATGCTCTCTTTAAATGATATTGATTTCAAAACCGTCCAAAATAATAAAACTGCAATATTCATAATAACTAAAAACAACGAATTAGTATCAAGCATAGTTCCTTTATTTATAGATCAAATAATACAATCTACTGACATATATGGCAATAAAGAAAAAAGATTAAATATATTATTAGATGACTTTGCAAGATTAATACCATTTAAAAACTCTGCATCCTTAATAAATTACTGTAGAAGTATAAATATAAAAATAACTATAACATTAAACAGCTATATAGAACTAGTAAACAACTATGGAAAAGAAGAATCAGAAATAGTAAAATATTGTTTCGCTAATATAATTTACCTTATTACAAATGATGATTATACATTAGAAGAAATAAGCAAATTATGTGGAAATACACTAGACAAAAAAACAAATAAAATAATACCACTAATATCAAAAGAACAATTAAAAACTCTAAAACATTTTGAAAGTATAATCCTAAAAACAAGACTAATGCCAATAAAAACTGAACTAATACCAGATTATAAAATCAATTGGCCTACAAATAACGAATTAAACGAAAAACTTCCAAAAAGAACAACAAAAAAGATAAAAATATTTAATTTATAATATAAAAATATGTGTCGTTAAAAATATATAATAGAATACTATTAATTAGGAGGACTAATGGCACGTATTTTTTTCTTTCTTTTAGGTTTCGCCTTACTAGTAATAGGAACATCATACTTAATATTATATTTAAATTTAATAACTATAGGGTATAATTTCTCTTTTTATGTCAATTTTATAATTAGAAGAATAGAATGCTACTACGCTATTATAGGATTTATAATTATCTTATTGACAACATTAAAAAAAGGACGTGATAAAAAATGAATTACATCTATGATATAGTACTAAACTTTCAAAATAATTATTATGACTTCTTCGAATGGAGAAAAGAAGATAAAATTGTAAACTACTCAAAATTACCTCTATATAAAGTAAGTAATAAAGATTTACTAAATTTAAAATATAACAAAATAACAGTAGAAAACGACCTAATAAAGAAAATAAAAGAATCCAGTAAAAGCAAAAAAATAAAATGTCTAGTATCAAATGGTTCAAGCACAATAGCACTACTTTTCGATGATAATGGCAATTTACTAAAAAGAAGTAGTCTTATATTTGAAGAAGAAGAAGAAGCTAATGACTATGCCAAAAAATTACCCATTACTAACATTAAATATAAAGAAAATATTAAAGTCAATATCACAAACAAATTAAGAATAGAAATAGAAAAAAAAGACACTCTTATAGAATATATTAATAATACTACAAATCCCCTAACATTAAAATACCTATATTTTGAATATTTTGATAAAGAATGTAATAACATTAACACCATAAAATCAGAACTATTAAAAGAAATAAATAAAGACTGGACTATAAAACAAAATAATCTCTATAATATCATAAATATTTTTAACAAAAACACCCCCATAAAATAATTAACAAAATAAAATGTTAATTATAAAAAGGAGTGTTTTTATCTTACTTACTAGTAATCTCTTCTTCTATTCTTATTAACTGATTATATTTGCAAATTCTATCAGTTCTAGACATAGAACCAGTCTTTATTTGACCTAAACTTAAACCAACAGCTAAATCAGCTATAGTAGTATCCTCAGTTTCCCCACTTCTGTGAGAAATAATAGTCTTATAGCCATTCTTTTTAGCAAGTTCTATAGTCTCTAAAGTCTCAGTAATAGTACCAATTTGATTAACTTT
>CASEAD010000098.1 GCA_949285775.1 uncultured bacterium | reverse complement strand
GCCTAAAATAAGGCTAATCGTGTAGTATTTAATACATATATTATAAGGTTTTATTTTTTGTTGCCCCCCCCCCGTTAACTTTTGAGTAATCTAACATAATACACACTTCCTTTTATAAGATGTTTTTTATTTTTATAACTAGGTTTGTTATATCTAGTTCTTTTTCTTTTAAGATATCATTGGGATTAGCAGATGCTCCAAAATCTGATACTCCGATGAAATTATCCGTTAGTTCTAATAGTCGATACCATGTTGGATCGTTAGATAGTTCTAATACTACTTTTTTATATCCTTTTGGTAGTACTTCATTTTGATAGTCTTTATCTTGGTTTAGGAAATTGCCAATATTTGGCATACTTACTACTCTTGCTTCGATGTAGTTTTTGGCTAGTTCTTCTTTTAATTTCATGGCTAAAGTTACTTCACTTCCCGTTGCGATTAATATTACGTCTAGACTCTTTTTTACTTCACTTATGATGTATGCTCCATATTCTATTCCGGCTGGGTTAGTAAATTCTTGAGTATCAACAGAACCACGTGGTAAGATTAGAGCGATTGGTTTAGCGTTTGCTAGTATTTCGTTCCAACTTCCAATTAATTCTTTGTAGTCTGCTGGTCTATAGACGTTTAAATTAGGTATGGTACGAAGGGATGCTAGTTGTTCTACTGGTTGATGAGTTGCTCCGTCTTGTCCTACTAATATGCTATCATGGGTAAATATATAAGTAACTGGTAAGTTCATCATAGCGCTCATTCTAATAGCGGGTTTTAAATAATCAGAGAATGCTAAGAAACAGCTACCGAATGGTCTTAAATTTGATAGTGCTAAGCCATTTAGTATTGCTCCCATCGCGTGTTCTCTTACGCCAAAAGCTATATTTCTACCTCTATAGTTATCGATAGTAAAGTCTTCTTTTCCTTTTAAATATGTTTTTGTACTGCCAACAACATCAGCAGATCCTCCTATGAAGTTGGGTATGAATGCTGCGATAACATTCATGATTTGATAGTTTATATCACGTAAGGGTCTATCTACGAATAGTTTTGTAGTATCTATTACTTTATCTAATTGTAGGGTTATGCTTTCGTTAGTAAGGATACTTTTTAATTTATTTTGTTCTTCTTCGTTGGTTTCGTTGTTATATTTTTCATATAATGAATACCAATTTTCATAGTTATCATCTACTCTATCTTTTATGAATTGTCTATATAGTGCTAGGTTGACATTATCAACAGAAAATCTTTCTTCACATTTTAGTTGTTTTTTTATTTCTATATAATCATCAGGATCTAAGTATCCGTGTATTTTGTTGGTGCCTTCATCTTTGGAATACTCTCCTATTTTAGTATTTACTACTATTAATGAAGGGGTATCTGATTTTTTGGCATTATTTATAGCTTTGTTTATTTCTTTAACGCTGTTGCCATTTTTAACTAATAATACTTTCCAACCTAGATCGGCATACATATTACTTATATTTTCTGTATAATTTTCATCTAATTCTCCATCTAAAGTGATATTATTAGCGTCATATAAAACGATTAAATTGTCTAAGTTAAATTTAGTAGCGATATTAGCAGCTTCGTAAGATATACCTTCCATTAAATCGCCATCACTGCATAAGGTATATATTTTATAATCGAATAAATTATCTTTTTTATTATAGAAGGTATTTTCTAAATATTTTTCGGCGATGGCCATACCAACGGCGGTAGCAAATCCTTGGCCAAGTGGCCCAGTAGTGCATTCAATTCTGTGTTCTAAATCATATTCTGGGTGTCCTGGGGTATTTGAGTACATGGTTCTAAATTTTTTTAAATCATTCATATTATAATCTTCAAAGACACAATATAATGTTGCATATAATAAGGCAGAACCATGTCCTGCTGATAGGATAAATCTATCTCTATTGCACCAATCTTTTCTTGTTATATCATAATTTAGGTGATAGGTATATAACGTATATAAGAGTGGTGCTGCTCCTAGTGCAATTCCTGGGTGTCCACTCTTAGCTTCATTAATCATATCTAGTGCTAAACTTCTTATGTTATTTATCATTATTTTGTCATTATGCTTTGGCATATTATCCCTACTTTCATATAAAAATTATATCATAATAAGATTAAAATATAAATAAATTTGTAGATATTTGTAGTATTTTTTTAAAAGAACAAAGGTTAAATAATTAATTATTTAACTCTCTTTACCTCACGGTAAAGTGTTTCTGCTTCATAGACTCTGTAACCAGAATTCTCCACAGACTTAAAATCCGATAGTCGCT
>CASEAD010000097.1 GCA_949285775.1 uncultured bacterium | reverse complement strand
TGGTAAGTCCAGTACAACCAGTAGTAGATAATAATAGTGTTTCAGGAGTGGAACCTCAAATGGTAAGTCCAGTACAGCCTGTAGTGGAAAATAATAGTATTTCAGGTGTTGCTCCTCAAGTTGCGAGTCCAGTTCAATCTTCAGTATCTTCTTCGACTTCTTTGGATAACAGTAATGTTACAACTGTTGAAGGATCTCAACCGTTTGATATTTCAAGTATGTTTTCTACATCTTCTAATAATCATTAGTGCTTTTGTGAATAGAAAGGAATTTAGAATATGAATAACAATGAAAATCAAGTAAATAATACTGGTTCTAATGTTGGTGTTTATAAGGCTACTACTAATTTAAATACAGCAATTGAAAATCCTAATATAGATGTTGATAGTGCTACAGGTATTAATATTCAAAATAATCAGTTTAATAATAACGATACTTTTAATAATAATTATTCTTTTGATTCTAATTTTCAAAGTAATTATGATGTAAATTCCAACTCTTTTAATTCCAAACAAGTTAATGATGGTACTTCTGTTTTAACTGATAGAAATGTTGGAGTGTCAAGTGATGTATCAACAGTTTCTAGTAATGCGAGTTGGTTAAATGAAAATACAAATGTTTCTAATGATAATGAAGAAGTTAATTATGAACCTGTTTATGAAAAAAAGGAAGCTAAAGGGGAAGGTAAGTTAAATTTTTTAAAATCAAGGGAATTAAAGATGGTTGTTTTTATTGCGTTTTTGTTATTAATTTTTATTTTGTTATTGCCTTATCTTTATGATTTTTTTAATAGAATTGTTTTATTGATTACTAGCAATTGATAATTTTATTATTAATTCAAAGTTATCGTCTTTAGCCATTATATTTTTGTGTATTTGATTGCATTTTAGACACTTGTAAATTATTTTATAGGTGTTTTTGTGTTTTTCAATGCTAATTGGTTTAAGCAATCCTTTACAGTGGTTAGCTCTGTCTCCAGGATTAATATCTAAGTGTTTGGAATACAAGCAGTAAGGACAATGATCTCTGGCGGTATAGTTTAGTTTTAATACTTTTTTTCCGCAATTTTCACAAATAAAATTTTCATCTATCATATTGAATTTTTTCATTATCTTCATTCCTTTCATATGTTTTTGTATTTTTTAAGTATTATGTTTATTATAGCATAATATTATAGAAAACTAAATATAATTTATTGGTGATATTATGAGGTGTTTTACTTTTCCTAGAAAAATTAGTGGTTTTATTTTTAGGCTTTTGTTTGTTGCGCTTATTTTTATAATTCTTGCTATATTATGTAAAAGTAATTTAACTTATAAAGATTATATTTATGAACATATATATGAAAAAAATATTAATTTTTCTTATTTTAAGAATATATATAATAAATATTTAGGTGGAGTTTTTCCTTCTATTAATTTTAATAGTACGGTAAGTGTATTTAATGAGAAGCTTGTTTATAATGAGCTTTCTAATTATTATGATGGTATTAAGTTAAGTGTAAGTGATAATTATTTGATACCTTTGCTTGATGATGGTATAGTTGTTTATATTGGTGATAAGGATGTTTATGGTAGTGTTATTTTAGTAGAAGATGATAGTGGTGTTGATACTTGGTATGGAAATATTTGTAATGTTTCTGTTAATTTATATGATAATTTAGAAGCGGGTAGTTATATTGGACAGTCTTGTGATGACTATATATATTTGGTATATAGTAAGGGTAATGTTTTTTTGGATTATAATGATTTTTTTGGGTAATTTCTTAATTTTTATATTTGGGTTGGATTTACTATTTATTAATTTTTTTTCTTTTTGTTAATTGCTGTGATATAATGTTTATATTGTAGTGGAGGGAAGAAATGAAGTATTTAGAGGAAATAGATGGTGTTGGTGCTAAGACTTGTTTATTTCTTAATAAGTTAGGTATAAATGATATTGCTGATTTGATTAGTTATTATCCTAAGAGGTATGATGTTTTGAAGAGAAGTGATATGAGAAATGTTGTTGATGGTGAGAAGGTTATAATTGATGGCGTTGTTGATGGACAGCCTACTATTATTAATCTTTCTAGGAAGTTAAAAAAAATTATTTTTAGAATTTGTAATGATAAAAATATGTATAATGTTGCTGTTTATAATCAAATCTATTTATTTAATGAACTTAAATATGGTATGAGTATAATTGTGATTGGTAAGTATGAAAGATTGAAGAATACTATTGTAGCGTCGGAAGTTAGAATTGGTAGGTTACCGGATGTTCCTAAAATAGAATCTATTTATTATACTACTTCTGGTCTTAGTAGAAAAATGCTTGCTAAGTATATAAACAAAGCATTGAATGGAGATTTTGAATGTATTGATTATATTCCTAGTTATTTGGTTGAAAGATATAATTTTAGGGATAAGAAGTGGTCTACTTTTCAAATTCATAATCCGGATTCTGTTATTTCTCTAAAAAGAGCAAGGCAGAGGATTAAGTATGAGGAATTATTTTTATATTTATTGAAAATTAATTTTATGAAATATCTTAATGGTAATGATAAGAATGCTGTTGTTAAAGAGTTTAGTGATAATGATGTAGAGACTTTTATTAGTAGTTTTGATTTTGAATTGACAAGTGATCAAATAATTACGGTAAATAGCATTAAGAGTGATTTAAGAAGTGAGAGAAGAATGAATAGATTGATACAAGGAGATGTTGGTAGTGGTAAAACTATTGTGGCTTTTATTGCTAGTTATATGAATTATTTGGCTGGATATCAAACGGCTTTGATGGTTCCAACGGAAATTTTGGCTTACCAGCATTATGAAAACGCTATTAAACTTTTTTCAAAGTTTGGTGTTAATTGTGCTTTGCTTACTTCTTCGATTTCAAAAAAAGAGAGAAAGGAATTATATGATGAGATAAGGTTAGGGAAAATAGATTTGATTATTGGTACTCAGTCTTTAATACAGGATGATTTACAATATTTTAATTTGGGTCTTATTATTACTGATGAACAGCATAGATTTGGGGTTAGGCAAAGGGAAAAGTTAAAAAATAAAGGGGTTTTTCCTGATGTTATTTCTATGAGTGCTACACCTATTCCTAGAACTTATGCTTTGTCTATTTATGGAGATATGGATGTATCTAATATTAAGACTAAACCAAAGGGAAGAAAGGAAGTAATTACATATTTTAAGAAAAATAATGATATTCTTGATGTTTTGAGAATGATGAAAAAAGAAGTTGATTTAGGGCATCAGATATATGTTATTGCTCCTAGTATTGATGGCGAAGATAATAGTATTGATAATGTAAAGAAACTGACGGAAAAGATGACTTTAGCTTTTGGAAAAATATGTAAAATTGGAATGGTACATGGTAAATTAGATAATGATGAAAAAAATAAGATTATGAATGAGTTTGAAATGGGGAAAATAAGTATTCTTATTTCCACAACTGTTATTGAGGTCGGAGTTAATGTTCCTAATGCTTCTATGATTGTAATATTTAATGCTAATTTATTTGGGTTATCTACTCTTCATCAATTAAGAGGGCGAGTTGGTAGAGGTGATATTCAGAGTTATTGCATATTACTTGCTTCTGATAGTTGTGAGAGGCTTAAAATGTTAGAAAGATGTAGTGATGGTTTTGAAATTAGTGAGTATGATTTTCTTAATAGGGGTGAGGGGGATTTGTTTGGTGTTAAGCAGAGTGGGGATGCTGTTTTTAAACTTGCTAATATAAAAAAGGATTATAAGATGCTTTTGCGTGTACGTGATGATGTAGATGAATTTATGAATGTTTTGTTTGAAAGTTCAGAATATCAATATATATTAAACTATTTGGGTGATTGTTGTGATTTGAGTTGACACTTTTTAAAATAAAATGTAAAATTTTATCAAAATCTATTGCATTTTATTTTAATATATATTATCATTAATATGACATAAGTAATTATGTCCACTCGCTACGAAATAAAATGTAGGAGTGTATTCAACCAAAACCCCCTGAAGTGGACCAGAGATGGTCCACATTTTTATTTTCTAATAAAATCAAAGGTTTACAATGATTAACTATATAAAAAACACTATTTGAGGTAACAAAAAGGTAACAATTTTTGCTACTTAAGTGTTACCTGAAAAGCTATTTTAAAAAAAATTATATTCATAAATGCTTATAAAATAAGACCTTTTTGATAAAAATTAGTCAGTGCAAATGGTTTTGGTTGAATTGTGTGGTATAATGTATATAGGTGATAATATGAATCTAGAATTATTTGAAGAGTTTCAAATATATCATATTTAATATTCGTCTGCAATTTTTAAATTATTAGATAATAACCCTGATGTTATGAATATGATTTTACCATTAACAAATTTAATTCATCAAAAAATAGAAAATGACATAAAATTATACATTTCAGAACCACATATTGGTACAAAAACATTTAGAGATTTGAAAATTGATAATCATCACTTAAACAAATTACTAGATAGAGAAGAATTAAAAAAATATTATGAAGATATTGATATTTGCAAAAAATATTTTGATGAATATAAAAAGAGTATATTATATTTTTATAAAATTTTAGGTGAAGATAGTTTTATTAATAGTAGATATCCAATCGAAATTAAAAATAATTTAATTACTAAGAAAAGAAATGTTGATTATAATGAACTATATCAAAAATGGACAGAACATTGTTTAGCAACTGAAAAAATGACATAT
>CASEAD010000096.1 GCA_949285775.1 uncultured bacterium | reverse complement strand
TTCCTAAAGAAAATAGTTGAATGCCACTTACCATAAATATTATACATACTAAGCTAGGCCAACCGCTAACAGGATCTCCAAATAATATAGTCTTGGCAATAATTACTAATATCATAATAAAACTAATTATAAAGAAAATAAAACCTATTATAGCAGATAATACTAATGGTACAGTAGAAAAGGCACATATACCATCTATAGCGTAAATAAGTAGTTTCCAAAAAGACCATTTTGTTTCTCCTGCTACTCTTTCTATATTTTCATATTCTAGCCATTTAGTGTTAAAACCTACAAAACTAAACAGTCCTTTGGAATACCTGTTATATTCTCTCATAGATATAATTGCATTAACCATTTGTCTAGTCATTAATCTATAGTCTCTAGCACCATCTACCATTTCTATTTTAGACATTTTATTAATTAGTTTATAAAATAATCTAGAAAAAAAACTTCTAATAGGAGGCTCTCCTTTTCTGGTTACTCTTCTGGTTCCAACACAATCATATTCTTCATTCACTATAATGTTATACATACTTTCTAATAATGATGGTGGGTCTTGTAGGTCAGCATCCATTAGCGTTACATAATCGCCCTTTGAATATTCTAATCCAGCATACATAGCGGATTCTTTACCAAAGTTTCTAGAAAATGATATATATCGTACTCTTTTATCTTTTTTATTTAGATTTTTTATTATTTCTAAGGTTTTATCAATACTACCATCATTTACAAAGATAAATTCAAAATCTAGATAGTTCATCTCTTTACTTACTTTATTTATTTCTTTATAAAATAGTGGTAAGGCTGCTTCTTCATTATAACAAGATACTATTACTGATAATAATTTTTTCTTCATACTATATACTTCCTTTTCATATTTAATTATAACATTATAAACAGTTATTACTATTAATTTTAATTATTAGTTATCTAATTCCAAATTAAATATTCATCTTTAATATCATAATTATATTTCTTAGTATGGCAATTAAATGTTACTACTATATAACTACTGTCTATATTCAGAGTTTTTTCTCTATCTCTAGGGTCTACTATGGTTTCATCTAAATCTCCAGCTGTTACTAATAGTGATAAAGGTATTTTGCTATCTTGTATATTGTTAGTTCCTATTTTTGTTATATTAGTCTCTGTATTGGTGTTACAGGTGTTATCTTCTACTGCTATATCATATCTATTATCAGATATATATATTCTAGCGCTACTGGTTATAGATTTTTTTAAGTTTTCATAACTATTTTCTCTATTACTAGATATTATTCCTGTAACAGTTGGAACCATTATGGCGGATAGTACTCCTAATATTACTACTACTGCCAATATTTCTACAAGACTAAATCCTTTATTGTTTAACTTCATGATTATCACCTATTATCATTATAATATAAAATAATTCTTTAGGCAAGAAAAAACCTATATTTAAATAGGTGTTAATTACTCTAATATTTTATTATAATTTGTTTTCTTCCACTAACATTGATATTTCTCTTAGTTTATTTTCTAACAGTTTTTTATCTATTAGTTTTAATTGATATTCTTTAACCATGGTTGGTGACATACTCCTACTCATAGTGTATTCTACTATTTTTTCGTTTTTATCAGTACATAAAATTATTCCAACACTAGGATTTTCGTTGTGTTTTTTTTCTTGTCTATCCAAAGCTTCTAAATAAAAATCCATTTTAGAAACATATTCTGGCTTGAATTTTCCAACTTTTAACTCAAAAGCTACTAAGCAGGATAAATCACGGTTATAAAATAAAAGGTCAATATAAAAATCTTCATCGCCTACTTGAACTCTATATTCTTCTCCTACAAAAGTAAATGATTTACCTATTTCTAGAATGAATTTTCTTAAATTCTTTATAATTGCTTTTCTTAAATCTGTTTCTGAGAACTCAGAAGGTAATTCTAAAAATTCTAATGAATATAGATCAAGTATTCTAGTATTTGGGTAGTCATCTTCATCAATAGTTCTTTCTAGTGAAGGTAGTGCTTGCCCAGTTGATAACATATATCTTTCATAATAAGCACTAGATAGTTGTCTATCCAATTCAGCTTTGGAATAATTATTTTTTATAGTCATTTTTATATAAAATTCTCTTTCTTCTCTAGTTTTAGTTCTGGCCATAATTAATATATTATTAGTCCAACTTATTTGTCGCACTAATGGTGCGACAATTTCATCATCTTTATATATTTCATAAAATTGTTTCATTCTATATATTCCGCTTCTATCAAATCCTTTTAAAGTTGGATATTGTTCTCTTATAAAGGAGGATAATTTATTTACAACTTTACTCCCCCATTTATTATTTTTAATTTGACTACTCACGAAACTTCCAATATCCCAATATAGTGCAATTAGTTCTTCGTTAACCTTTTTATAGGCATTATGTTTTCTTTTTTCTATCATTTGTATAATTTTTGAAAAATCGTTATAATACTTATCTTTTTCTTTTGTATTAATCATTATATTCCCCCTTTATTTATCTGTATTAAATATAACATAAATAACCTAAAATATTATTATACTTAACTAATAGTTTGTATCTTATTAGTTAATATTCTTTAAAAAGATAGGTAAATATTTACCAATATATAAAAAATACCTATATTTAAATAGGGGTTAATTACTCTAATATTTTATTATTACTTCTTATATTTTTTTCATAAACTACTACTTGGTTATTAGTATTTATAGTTGCTAATAGGATGTTACTATAGTCATTATATCCGAGTTTAGATAATTCTTTATCTAGCCAGTCTTTGCTTTTATTAAAGTTATTTAAATTATTTTCTAATATTTTTGTATCTATAATGGCATTACATACTAATCCTTCATCTTTGGTTTTTATCTTCATATCCTCTTTAGTTACTAAGTCATATTTACTATATGGTAGGAAGCTTATTTTTCCACTAGTTTCTAAAACAGCATATTTTATTTTAGATAAGTCAAAGTAGTTATTTTGTCTTGCTTCTTCTTGGAGATCATTTACATCTATAGCTTCTTTTAAAAGGTTTTTCTCAATTATTTTTCCGTTATCAATAAGAATTGTAGGTACACCGTTGAAAAATCTTCTTATTCTAATATTTTTTAAAGTTAGGTACGCTATTAGGATAGAGAATATGCCATATAGGATTAAGCATACTATTCCTGCGGTTAGGTTTTTGTCTATATCTAATGATATGTCAGCAGCGATAGAACCTATAGTTATTCCTATAGAGTAGTCAAAGATATTCATTTGGCTTACTTGTTTTTTTCCCATTAGTTTAGCAATAATAAATAAAATTGCTAATACTAGTATAGTTCGATATATTACAGTTATTGTCTCGTTCATATTATCACCGTACTTAGTATTAACAATTTATTAAAAATTATTCTGTTTAATTAACTAGCGAGTTTCCATCAGCATCTTTATCGATAGAGCCAGTTAAAATTAGTATACCTTCTATTAAGCCCCAAATACTTGCAATTGCTGGACCTAAGCCACATAATATCCACCCTAATAAAGTTAATAATAATTGGGCTACAGCTTTGGAAGTATACCCTAGATAAAAGTTATGAATACCAAGATAACCTAAAAATATTCCTAATAATCCAGCTGCTATTTTTGATTTATTTTGGTTGGTATTATTTATATTATTATTCACATTATT
>CASEAD010000095.1 GCA_949285775.1 uncultured bacterium | reverse complement strand
TGCCCCCCCCCCCGTTAACTTTTAAGTAATTTAGCCTGGTATCACTCCTTTATGCTTTCTTTTCTTTGATAGAATCTATCTTGGTATTTATATCTTCTTTAAAGAATTTATATGTTGCTATAACAATTATGGCAATTGGTAATGATAGGATTATTCCCCAGATACCACCTAATATTCCACCAGCAAATACAGCAAAAATATTTACTAATGGGTGTAATTGATTTGTTTTGCCATAAATTTTTGGACTTATAATATAACTATCAATATTTGGACAAACAATACATACTATTAATGTTAAAATAAATAGTTTAGTGCTTACAACTGAAGCGATAATGAGCGCTGTTACATTTACTATAAATGCTCCAAAGAAAGGGATTATGTTGGTTATACCCGCTAGTATTCCTAGTATTAGGTAGTTAGGATGACCAATAAGTCCAAATATTACAGTATATTCTATACATTGAATTAACATATTTCCTATTAAACCAGTAAAATAATTGTTTATTTCGTTATCTAATCTTGCTATATATTTATAGCTTCTGTTTTTAAGTTTCTTTTTGACGTAATTTCTTATTTTATTCATATCAAATAGAAAATAAACAGAAACTATTGCTACTATAACTAGTGATGTAACTATATTAATAGATGAATTTACAACATTAATAGCGCCATCTGATATATATGTGCCTACATTTTTTAATATATCAGATGATATGTTAGATATAGTTGATTGTAGCACTCCTAAATCTAATTCAAATTTAGAAGAAATATCAGTTATTACTGCTGAAATATTACTTAAGAATAATACTATTTGATCATATAATAATGGTACAACTAATATTAATAACATAATTAATAATCCCGCGATGATAAAGTAAATAACTGCTATAGATAGCCATTTAGGGAAACCAACGTTTTCTAATTTTTTTTGGTATGGATATAAGGCATATGCGACAGCAAAGGCTAAGATGAAGGGAAATATTACATTAATTATTTTACTTACTATCCCTATCCATAAGTCACTTACCCAATATAGTAGACATACTATTAATATTACTAAAAGGATATTTAATAATTTATAATTTATTTGATTTTTATTCATTTCTTCCTCCTCTATTTCTTATATTATAGCAAATATAAGGTTTTAATTCAACAGTTAAGAATCAGAGTCATTATTTTTCTCTAAAATAATAGTTATAGGGCCATCATTGGTTAAACTTACCTGCATATTAGCACCAAATATTCCTGTTGCGATTTTTATTTTATATTTAGCAAGACGGTTATTGAATTCCTCATATAGTTTTATAGCGCCATTAGAATTTAAGGCATTTATGTATGATGGTCTTCTTCCTTTTTTGGTATCTGCGTATAGGGTAAATTGACTTATTGATAAGATTTCTCCATTAATATCTAGAACACTTTTGTTCATAATTCCTTTTTCATCATCAAATATTCTTAAATTTACTATTTTATCGACTATGTAGTCTATTTCTTTTATGGTATCATTTATTGCGAATCCTACTAATAGAACTAAGCCTTGATTAATGCTACCGACTATTTTATCATCTACAGTTACGTTTGCTTTTTTGCTTCTTTGTATTATTACTTTCATATTTACACATCCCATATTAATTATATACTGAAAATCGTTTTTTGGAAATAATTTTCTATTTACTTTTTTATTATTTGATTATATAATTAAGTAGTGTTAGAAAAGTGGTGATAACTATTAAGAATATATCTAGATTTAAGGTGGAGAAGTCTATATTGATACCGCTAATTTTATTTGGTATTATAAGTGTTGTATCAATTTATTGTACTAGAAATTTATTAGGTGAGGAATTTCAGAATTATTATCTTAAACAAATAGTGTGGTATATTGTAGGATTTGGAATTGCTTATTTAATGATGATTATTGGTAATAAGTTTTTATATGATAATGCATGGGCTTTCTATTTAGTTGGAGTTATTGCTTTAGCTTTGGTATTAGTTTTTGGTAAGGAAATTAATAATGCTCGATGTTGGTTTCAAATTAAGTATATTGGTAGTATACAGCCTAGTGAATTTATGAAAGTATTTTTAATTATAATTTTGTCAAGATTAATTGGTGATTTTAATGAGAAGTATAGTAACCCTACTGTTATGGAAGAATTTAAGTTTATAGTGAAAACTTTGATAGTAGTAGCAATTCCTTCTATTCTTACTTTTATAGAACCTGATACTGGGGCGGTTATGATATATTTAATTATTACTTTTGCGATGCTATTTGTTGGTGGGATAAGAAAAAGGTGGTTTATTATTGGGATACTTTTGATTACTATAGTGGTTGGAGGTATTGGTCTTATTTATGTTATAGATAAAGATTTATTCATTGATTTTTTTGGAACTAGTTTGTTTTATAGAATTGATAGAATTATTAATTGGTCTAATAGTAGTGGGCTTCAACTAACTAATTCTCTTACCGCTATTGGATCGGCTGGAATATTAGGACATGGTTTTAATAATACACCTATATATTTTCCTGAAATGCAGACGGATTTTATTTTTGCAGTTATAGCTTCTAATTTTGGTTTATTAGGGGCAGTATTGCTTATAGTGTTAATTGTATTTTTTGATATCAATTTAATTCATACAGTTTCGAAAACTACAGATGTAATGGATAAGTATATGATAGGTGGTATTATTGCTGTATTGTTATTTCAACAAGTGGAAAATATTTCAATGACAGTTGGTCTTCTTCCTATTATGGGAATAACCTTACCTTTTATTAGTTATGGTGGTTCTTCTTTATTATCTTATATGCTCCTAGTTGGAATGATATTTAATGTATCTAATGAAAGTTTAAGATTTACTAATTAATTGGTAAGTCTTTTCTTTATGTTTATATAGAATTCTACATAATTATATAAAAGAAAATAACTCACTTTTGTGCAATGAGTTACTTATTATATACAGAATACAGATTACCTCAATTTTGAAGAACCATTAAGTCACTAAATTAAATATATCGTGATATGTGACATAAATCATTAGAATTATTAGTAATATGAATCCAATACCAGTTATGGTTGCTTCAACATTACTTGGGACTGGTTTTCTTCTAATTTTCTCTATAATTAGAAATAAAATATGTCCTCCGTCAAAAGCTGGGAAAGGTATTAAGTTCATAACGCCAACATTAATACTTAGATATGATAGGAGATATAATAAATTACTAACGCCCGCTTCAGCTTCTTGATCTACTACTTCATATATACCTACTGGTCCAGATAGATCGTTTATTGAAACTCCTCCTGTAAAGAGATATTTTAGAGTGCTAAACATGGATAAGAAGATATTTTTGCTTTCTGCTACCATATATTTTAGTCCCCCAACAAATCCTTTAACTCTATAGTTTCGGCATCCTATCCCATATACATATGTTACTGTTTCATCTTCTGCTACTTCTTTTTGGGGAGTTACCTCTACTGTTCTTATATTTCCGTTTGTATCTTCTACTTTAAAGTCTACTGTAGCTCCTTCTTCTGCCATCGCTATAGCGAGTCTTGCTTGGGTCCAAGTTCTAACTTTTTCACCATCTACTTCTAAAATGGTATCTCCTTCTCGAAGTCCGGCTTGATAAGCTGGGTATTCTTCTGGAATGTCTGCTATTTCTAGCGTTGAGATGTTTCCACCAAAAATTAATCCTAAGATAAATAATACTATGACTGCTAAAATGAAATTAAATCCTGGTCCCATGAAGAAAACTAAAAATCTTTGAATGAAACTTTTTTTATATAGTTTTCTATTTTCGGGTACAGAATCATCACCGTCTTCGCCCTCTTCTCCTGCCAATCGGCAAAAGCCACCTATAGGAAAAATGCGCAACGAATACTCTGTTTCACTTCCCTTAGGCTTTTTTGACCAGATTTTCTTTCCCATTCCAATAGAATATTCGTGAACATATACGCCAAATAATTTAGAAAAAAGGAAATGTCCAAATTCGTGAACTAAAATTATAATTCCTAAAATAATTATAAATATAATAAAACTTGTCATAAATCCTCCTAAATAATACTAAGTATTAATGTTAAACCAAGTGATACAAAAATAACACTATCAAAACGATCTAAAATACCTCCGTGTCCGGGAATTAAATTAGAATAATCTTTTTTATTGAAATATCTTTTTATGCTGCTAAAAACTAGATCCCCTATTTCAGACAAAATTGTTAGTGTGAAACTCATAATAATCACAGTTATAAGATTAGTTCCACCAACAAATGTATAATAATAAAAGCTACCAATAATACCTCCTGCAATGCACCCTACTATACTCCCTTCTATTGTTTTTTTAGGTGATATTTCAGTTAATTTATGTTTACCTATTAAACATCCTCCTATATAAGCATAGGTATCGGTAATAAATGCAATTAAGAATATATATATACATTTATAGATATCTAATTTGGCTTCTGTTATGATGGTAGAAAAGGCAAAACTTAAAAAGTATACGATACCAAAAATATATAGAGCATCATTAATATTATATTTTTTACTGTCGTTATAGAAAATTATAGGGATTGTTAATACTAGAATGGGTATTACCAAAGTAATATTATTACTTAGATCAAAAAATATACCATTTAGAGTTATTAAAATAATAGATATATACCCTATAAAACGTGTAAATTCAATATTATTTTCATTTTTGCCGTATTTGATATTTAGTAGTTCCCTATATCCTAGTGCCGCTACTAGGGTCATAAGACATGCGAATACTTTATAACTTAATAGGAGAGAACCTAATAATATTAATACTAACAATATTCCACTTATTATTCTTAATTTCATTGTATCACTTCTT
>CASEAD010000094.1 GCA_949285775.1 uncultured bacterium | reverse complement strand
TTAAGAAAAGAGTGGATACAATTTTATTTAGAGAGAGGGCATGTTGACATCGGAGCATCATCATTAATTGGTGATGGAACAACTGGAGTGCTATTTAATGTTGCCGGAATGCAACCACTTATGCCATATTTGTTAGGAAAAAAGCATCCACTTGGAAGTAGATTATGTAATATTCAAGGATGTGTAAGAACAAATGATATTGAATCAGTTGGAGATACAAGTCATGTCACATTTTTTGAAATGATGGGTAGTTGGAGTTTAGGAGATTATTTTAAAGAAGAAAGAACTAAATGGAGCTATGAACTCTTAACAAAAGTATTTGAAATACCACAGGAGAGATTAGCAGCATCAGTTTTTGCGGGTAATAGCGATGCACCAAGGGATGATGAAACAGCTAAACTAAGAGAAAAATCAGGTTTTCTAAAAGATAATATATATTATTTACCCAAAGAAGATAATTGGTGGGAATTAGAAAGAGGACCATGTGGACCAGATAGTGAAATGTTTTATATAACAGATAAAAAACCATGTGGACCTAATTGTAATCCTTCATGTAACTGTGGCCATTTTATAGAAATAGGAAATGATGTTTTTATGCAATATAATAAGATTAATGACAAGGAGTATACACCATTAGATAACAAAAATGTAGATACTGGTTGGGGATTTGAAAGAATTCTAGCATTTTTAAATGCTAATGGTGATGTTTATTTAACTGATTTGTTTAGCGGTGTAATTCACATTTTAGAAGAATCATTAGGTAAAAAATATGGTGAGGATGAAGAAACAACAAAATGTATGAGAATTGTTGCGGACCATATAAGAACTAGTGTTATGCTATTAGGCGATGAAAAGCATTTAGTCCCATCAAATGTAGGAGCAGGTTATATATTAAGAAGATTAATTAGAAGAGCAGTTATTAAATTAAAAAAGCTAAACATTGATATTGATACAATATATAAAATTGCTACATATTATATAGACAATATATATGGTGAATTTTATCCCGATTTAATATCATCAAAAGACTTTATTTTACTTGAGTTAAATAAAGAAATATCTAAGTTTAATAATACTATTAACTCTGGTATGAAGAATTTTTATAACTTAGCAAAAACATTACTAAATAACAACATTACTATAATTAGTGGCAAAGATGCATTTAAATTATATGATACATATGGTTTTCCAATAGAATTAACCGAAGAATTGGCTGAAGAATCAGGATTACATGTTGATAAAGAAGGATTTAAGGAAAAATTTAAAGAACATCAAGAAAGATCTAAAGGCAATTTGACAGTTAAGTTTAGAGGTGGATTGGCAAGTACTGGTGAAATGGAAATTAAATATCATACTGCTACTCATTTACTAAATGCAGCATTAAAAAGGGTTATAGGACCTGGTGTTCATCAAATGGGCAGTAATATAACCAATGAAAGAATGAGATTTGATTTTTCTTGTGACCATAAATTAACAGAAGAAGAAAAATCTCAAGCTCAAGCATTAGTAAATAGATGGATTGCTGAAGCGTTAGATGTAAAATTTGAAGAAATGACAAAAGAAGAAGCTATTGAATCTGGAGCAGAATGTATGTTCATAGAAAAATATCCAGATATCGTTAAAGTATATTCCATTGGTGACGTTTCTAAAGAATTATGCGGAGGACCACACGTGAAGAATACAAGTGAATTAGGATTATTTGAAATAATAAAAGAAGAAGCATCTAGTGCTGGTGTTAGAAGAATTAAAGCAAAGTTATTAAAAAAGTAATTTATTAGCAATTAAATATGAGTGCTTATTTAAAAAGAACAAGTTTATTGTTATTATTTGCTCTTTTTGAAATATACTATAAAGGTAGTTTGAATAGTTTACAAACATTTTAGTTTAAAAGGTTTTTGAAAATTGAGTGGACCTAGGTAGAATATTTTGGAATACTATCTTTTGTTTGGTATTCCTTTTTTTTCTTTCTAAATATATTTGTTACTATTATAATTTTTGTTTGTATATTATTAAAATTTTTAAAATCAAAAGATATTCTTTTAAAGAACAAAATATAAATGAGAAAGGAATTTTGTAATTTTTGTGTGAATTTTATAATTTTTGTTTGAAATATTGTGTATTTTAATATATAATATAGGTAAATTTTGGGAGGTTTTATAATTATTATGGATAGGAAGAAGTTAGAGGTATTAAAGAAGGATTTGCAAGATGGTAGTAGTCATTTTTTAGATTATTTGCTTAGTGATAATGTTAGTGATACTATATCTTTAAGGGGTATTAGGATAAGAAAGGTTTTTTCACCATTACTTCGTTTTGTATATGGTTTTCAATCGGAGTATAAGTTTGTTTTAGATAAGAGGGAAAAGCTTAAGAGGACAAATAAAGGGAAGATATTTATTGTTAATCATAGACAAGGTGATGACATGGTATTTAGTGCCATGGCAGCAGGGAAGAGTGGTTATTTTGTTTTTGGTAATCCTATTTTGGCGTGTGAAAAGTTTACTAATGGGTTTGGTTTGGGCGCATATGGTATGATTATAACAAAAAGGGATGATAAAAATAGTAGAAAAGCTACAACGGAGAAGATGAGGTATGTATTAGAGAATAAAGGAAATATTATTATATTTGCTGAGGGGTATTGGAATTTAGATGATGATGGGTTAAGTGATGATAGGCATATGGCTGATGATCATAATTCAGAGAGTTGGTTAATTCAAGATTTAAATATTGGTCCTTTAAGGTTAGCGCAGGAGTTAGGTTGTGATGTTGTTCCTGTTATATTGCATTATGATGAGAGTAATAATATGAAGTGTTATGCTAGAAGAGGGAGTGCTTTTAGAATTTCAAAAGAAGATGATGTTTTTGTTAAGAAAGATGAATTTAAGGATATAATGAATACAATTTATTATGAATTAATGCAGAAGTACTCATATCATAAGAGAAGTGATTTAGAAAGTTGTGGTTTAACATTAAAAGAGCAATGGGAATTGTTGAAAGCGAAGTTAGTTGCTGGTTGTGATATTGATAGGATTGGATATAAGTTAGATTTAAGAGATGAGAAGAGAATAGGTAAGGCTAAGGTTGTTAAGGGGGTTACTGTTAATGAAGAGGCGTTTGAACATTTAAAATATGTTAATTATAATAGGAGCAATGCTTATTTATTATCAAAGAAATTAACGGGGATTCGTAGGTAATCTCTTTTATTTTAATATTTTGTGTGTTATACTTAGGTGGATAGGAGGTAGGAGATGAAGAATTTATATATTCCTTTTTGTAGTATTTTATTGGGGTTATTTTTGATTATTTTATTTAGTACTAAGGTAAAGAAATATAAGAATAATGAGAATATTTATTATTTGGGTATGATAATAGATGCGTTTTTGGCTACTATATTTTGTATTATTTCTATTTATTTTATTTATATAGGAGATATGAATTATTTGGTAGTTAAGTTTTTTAATAAGTTAGAGTGTTGTGCTATATTTAATTTTTCTTTTAATTTATTTATGTATATTTATCATTGTTGTGGATATAAAGGGGTATTTAGTAAGATTGGGTATATTATTAATATTATTGTTTTTATTATTATATTTATGTTACCATCTGGGTTAGATATTAATGGAGATTTGAGTTATATGGTTGTGGTGGGGCCTATGGTTGTGTTTACTAATGGGATTGTTATTGTGTTAATATTGTTAACTTTGTTTATGGCTATAAGGAATTATAAGGTGTTACAGAAAAAGATTATTCCTGTTATTGCTTATTTGTTTTTCTTAATTGTAATTGCATATATTAGAGATGTTATGCCTGAATTTATTTGTATGGAGTTTTTAATGACTTTTTCTACTTTAATTATGTATCATACGATTGAGAATCCTGATGTTAAGTTGATTAATGAGTTAGAGCTTGCTAAGAGTAATGCAGAGCGGGCTAATAATGCTAAGACAGAATTTTTATCTAATATGTCGCATGAGATTAGGACTCCT
>CASEAD010000093.1 GCA_949285775.1 uncultured bacterium | reverse complement strand
TTTCATCTACTATTAGTTCTTTTTTTATTTCATTATTATAATTTGAGACTTTATAGAAAATACCAATATGATGAACATTAATTATTAAATCTTCTTTAAATTGCCACTCAAAAGTAACAGAATCAGCATCAAATAACCGATAATCAACTACTTCTATACCTACTTCTTCCAATAGTTCTCTTTTTAAAGTTTCTTCTGGTCTTTCGCAAAATTCTATTGTTCCACCAGGTAAATCTAGTTTTCCATCATAAGGACCACCATTTTTTTTAATTAGTAAAATTTTTTCATGCTTAATGACTAAAGCATATGCACCTAATTGTTTAAATTCTTTCATTTATACCTCCTTATAAAATAATTATATTTAAATAAATGTTAATAATATTTCGTTAGATAAGTAGATATATTCTTTTGGAATAAATAAATAGTTATCTTTTATTATTAGTTTTTTTTCTTTTAATAGAGGTTCTATATTATATATATCTTGAATATCCTTTTTAAATATTTTTTTAAATTCTATTAAGTTTAAGCCTTTTATGGTTCTTAGGGCTAAGATAATGGTATTAGATATTCTTGTTTGTTCGTCTTCATAGGTAGAGTTATCTATATAATTATTGGTTAAGTATTTAGTAAGGTTTTTAGTATTGGTTATTCTTGTATTATTTAAGTATGATACTGCCCCTAGGCCGAAGCCGTAATATTCTTGGTTATGCCAATAATTTAGGTTATGGATAGACTCATAATGTTCTTTGGAATAATTACTTATTTCATAATGGATATAGTTATTTTTAGTTAAGGTGGTTTCTATATATTTATACATTGTGTATTCTATATCTTCGTCTATATATTTTCTATTATTAATTTTAAATAAGGTGTTATCTTCTATTATTAAGCTATAGCAAGAGATGTGGGGAATATTTAGGGATAAGAAATAATCTATATCTTTTTTTACAATATTTATATCTTTAGTTATTCCATATATTAAGTCTATAGATATGTTATTAATATTGTTATCTTTTAAAGATTTTACTACTTTGAAGACATCTTCTTTGGTATGATGACGATTTAGTTCTTTTAAATTATCTTTATTAAATGTTTGTACTCCTAGGCTAATACGATTAATGTTATATTCTTTTAATAATTTTATTTTATCGTTGGTTAGGCTTTCTACATTAGATTCTATAGTAAATTCTATATTTTGTTTCTTATTAAATGTTTTAGTTAGTTCTAATAATCTTTTTAGTTCATCGTAAGTTAAGGATGTGGGGGTTCCTCCTCCAATATAGATAGATGATACTTCTTCGTGGTGGTATCTTTCTTTTATTTCTTGTTCTAAGGCATTAAGATAAAGGGTTGAGAATTTTTTATTATATAGTAATTTGGGAAAATCACAGTAGGTACATATAGTTTTGCAAAAGGGAATATGGATATAAATAGTCATTAGAATAATCCTTTTATTTTATAGTTATTGTCTATATCTATGTTTTCATAATTAGGGTGTTTTGATAAGCCTGGCATCGTTAAGATATCGCCTAGGTATGCGACAATAAAACAGGCGCCGGTATATATATTTATGTCTTTTACTTCTATAGAGAAGTCTTTGGGGTATCCTAGTAATTTGGGGTTATCGCTTATGGAGTATTGGGTTTTTGCAATACATATTGGTAAGTTATTATAATTTAATTCTTCTAGTTTTTTTATTTTATTTAGGCTTATTTCTGAATAATTTACTTTAGTTGTGTGATAGATATTTTTTGCTATTGTTTCTATTTTTTCTTTTATTGATAAGTTAATATCATATAGTAACTTGAAGTCATTATCTTGATTAGATATGTTTTCTACAGTTTTTGCTAGATCTAGGCTACCAATTGATCCTTTAGTATAACTTTCGTTTATAGAGAACTTTATATTTCTTTTATTTAGATAGTTTTTGATTATATCTATTTCTTTTGGGGTATCAGTATCGTATTTATTTAAGCATACCACAATATTTTTAGTATATTTTAGCATATTTTCAATATGGACTTCTAGGTTAGGTAATCCTTTTATTAGGGCCTCGGTATTTTCTTTTAAGATATTTTCTTTGGTAACACCGGCATTATATTTTAAGGCTTTGATAGTTACTACTATGACAACACAATTAGGTTTTAAATTGCCGTAGCGACATTTTATATCAAAGAATTTTTCGGCACCTAGATCTGATCCAAATCCGGCTTCCGTTACAACATAGTCTGCTAGTTTTAGTCCTAGTTTAGTGGCAATTAGACTATTACAACCAAAGGAAATATTAGCGAAAGGGCCTCCATGAATGATAACGGGGTTGTTTTCTAAGCTTTGGACAAGGTTAGGATTAATAGCGTCTTTTAGGAGAGTTGCGAGTGATCCTTCTAATTTTAAATCTTTAGTATAGATGGGGTTATTATTTATATCAAATGCGATTAAGATATTAGCTAGTTTACTTTTTAAATCTTCGAAATCTTTACTTAAACATAATATACTCATAATTTCACTGGCTGCGGTTATGTTAAAAGATTCTGCTCTTGTTTGTAAATTGATTTTTCTTAAGGCTCTATCATTCATATCTAGGCATCTTTTGAATAGTATTTTATTGGTATCTATTCTAAGGTCATTTCCAAAATAAATATGGTTATCGATGGCTGCGGATATTAAGTTATTAGCACTGGTTATGGCATGCATATCGCCTGTAAAGTGTAGGTTAATATCTTCCATGGGAATAACTTGGGAATATCCTCCACCGGTAGCGCCACCTTTAATGCCAAATACAGGTCCTAGAGAGGGTTCTCTTAAGACTGCTACTGATGATAGTCCTAGTTTGTTTAGGCCATCATTTAGTCCAATGCTTACAGTTGTTTTACCTTCACCATAAGGGGTTGGATTTATTGATGTAACTAAGATTAGTTTTCCTTTTTCTTGGGTATTTATTTTATTAAAATTTATTTTGGCTTTATCATTACCATAGGGTATAATATTATTTTCAATATTTAGTTTTTTTGCAATTGTGTATATGTTTTCTTTTTTAGTATTATATGCTATTTCTATATCTGTCATTTTTCATCACCATCTTTATTATAATATAAAAACAAATATAATTAAAGTATTATTTAATAATTAAAAGAGTTAGTTTTTAGCACTAGCTCTTATGTTACATAAATTTATTCATTTGTTTCATCATTTGATTTACTTGTTTTTGTGATGGGGTTCTTCCCATTTGACTCATCATTGTTTTAATCATTTGTTCATTAATTGGGGGATTATTTTTCAAATATTTTTTCATATATTTTCTTGCTACTAAGAAACCTATGATTCCTCCCGCGATTAATCCTATTAATAAATATAAAATATCTCTTAGCATAATATTACCTCCATAATGTTATTTTACTAAATTAAAGGGTGATTGTCTATTGTTTTGTTAAATTATCTTGAAATTT
>CASEAD010000092.1 GCA_949285775.1 uncultured bacterium | reverse complement strand
TTCATCTCTTGATTTATCAAGTATTTTTTGGCCATTATTTATAAAAATTATTTGATCTGCTATGTGTTCTAAATCCGTTGTGATATGGGTAGATAGTAATATGGTGTGGGTTTCATCTTGAATAAATTTTAAAAATATATCTAAAACTTCGTTTCTGACTACAGGGTCTAGACCGCTTGTTGGTTCATCTAGTATTAATAATTTAGGATGGTGGGATAATGCGGTCGCTATTTCTATTTTCTTTCTCATTCCTTTCGACATAGAATTTAGTTTTTTATTTGTGGGTATTTTAAATTCTTCAATATATTTGAAAAATAGTTTGCTATCCCAATTTTTATATATACTTTTCATTGATGAATTAATATCTTTTACATTTAGTATTTCGGGAAAGAAAGTATTGTCTAATACTACCCCAATATCTTCTTTAATTGTTGGTTCATATTCTTTATAGTCTTTTTCAAATATTTTTATTTCTCCGGCATCTTTCTTTATAATACCTAGTATAGATTTAATTAATGTTGTTTTACCAGCGCCATTTTCGCCTATTAAACCTACAATTGTGCCACTAGATATTGATAGGCTAATTTCTCCTAATGTAAATTTATTATCATATGTTTTTTTTAATTTTTTTATTTCGATAGTTTTTTTCATTATTCTTCACTCCTATACATAAATTCAAAGATTTTTAGTATTTCTTGTTTATCGATACTATAGTTTTTAGAAATGTCAACTATTTTTGATATGTAATCTTCAATTTCTTTTTGTTTTTGTTCTTTAGCTAATTCTAAGTTTATTGGGGCGACAAAGCTGCCTTTTCCTTGTCTAGTGAGGATATATCCTTCTTTTTCGAGCACATCATAGGCTTTTTTTACAGTCATTACACTTATTCTTAAATCTTGTGCTAATGATCTAATAGATGGTAATAATTCATTTTCAGTTAATTCTCCGGAAATAATTTGATTAATAAATGTATTTTTTATTTGTTCAAAAATGGGAGTATAACTATTATTACTTATAATTATTTTCATTTTTCATCTCCTAACTGTTTTTCTCTTTTGTTACATTATATAACAGTATATAACAGTTGTCAATACTAAAATAAAAAAAGCTTTTGTAGCTTTGTATATTTTAGTTTAATATTTTTATTTTATTTAATGGCCATATTCTAAGAACGGCTTTTCCTAGTATTTCTTCTTTACTAAATAGGCCTTTTACTCTAGAATCAGCAGACACTACTCTGTTATCTCCTAGTACTAAATATTTGTTATCTGGTATTTTGCCATTACAATTATCATTGTTTATACTGCATATTTCTTCTAGGGTAAAGTCATTTGTAATTGTATTAGCATATATATCGTCTATTTCTTCATCATTAATATATAATTTATTATCAATATATTCAACGTTATCTCCTGGTAGTCCTATTACTCTTTTTACTATTAAGTCTCCATCTGAGTCTTTGATTACTACAATATCAAATCTTTCTATATCATTTATTTTGTAACTTATTTTACTTAGGAATAATACTTCTCCATCTAAGAGAGTTTCTTCCATTGATGATCCTCTTACTATTACTGGTGTAATTATATAGCTTCTAATTAGTACTACTACTATAATAATTATTATATATGGTAACCATTCTTTAATAAACTTATTTTTCATTTCATCCTCCTGTTAATATTAACTCTAGTTAAGTATAGCACAAGTGTACTTTACAGTCAAATAAACAAGAAAAAAAATAATAAGCTTGTATAGGGCTTACTATTTTATTATTGTGCAGATTTATTATTTCTATCTTTTCTGCTTTCTTTAATTTTGTATTGGCTTAATCTACCTCTTAAGAAATATAATTTAGCTCTTCTAACTTTACCACATTTAACAACTTCAATGCTGTCAATATTAGGGCTATTAACAGGGAAAGTTTTTTCTACACCAATACCACTAAAGACAGCTCTTACAGTAAAAGTTTCAGATACTCCTTTTCCTTTTCTAGAAATAACAATACCTTTAAAGTTTTGAATTCTGTTTACCTCTTTACCATTTCTTACATCTTTAATTTTACATCCTACGTTTACAGTATCTCCTACTCTAAATTCTGGAATATTAGGGTTAATTTGGCTAGAAGTAATTTCTTCAATTATGTTCTTAGTCATTTTCTATCCTCCTTTTATACAATATATGTGTTAATGCAATTATAGTAATAATACCAGCGAATTGCCACGTATTAATTATAGCATAAAACAAAAAAAATACAACTTAATTTGTATCTTTTGTTAAAATTTCCTTAATTTTAATTGATTTCGTTGTTATATTTACTTTTTAAAAAGATATTTGATTCTGCTAGTCTATTTGTTTTGTTTAGATATTTTTCTAATGTTTGAAATTTCATATTTTCTTTACTAATTCTTTAATAAGTTAATGTTTAGTTATTAATAATATCTTTTATAATATAATTTGAACATAATAGGCCACTTACGGCGGGAACAAATACTAATGATGGTATTTCTCCGGTAAATTTATTATTTTGTTCTTTAGAATAAACTACTGGTATATATTCTTTTATGTTATTATCTTTAATATATTTTCTTATTTTTTTAGCAAGTGGATCATAAGATGTTTTTCTGATATCTGTTATTTCTAACATACTGGGATTTAGTTTGTTACCTGTACCCATGCTAGAAATTATTTTAATTTTATTAGTTATACAATGTTTTATTAGTTCTTCTTTTACTTTTATATCATCACAAGCATCTATTAAATAATCAAATTTATGTTTAAATAAGGTATTGATATTATTTATATCTAACTTTATATTTATTTTGGTTATATGGCAACTAGGGTTTATATTTTTTATATAATTTTCCATGATATCTGTTTTAAGTTTACCAATATTAGTTTGATTAGTGATTAGTTGTCTATTTAAGTTAGTTATATCTATAGTATCATAATCTACTATAATAATGTTATTTATCCCACTTCTTATCAATCCTTCCACAGCGTAGCTGCCTACTCCCCCTAGTCCTACGACCGCTACTGTTTTTGACTGAATTAAATTAAATTTATCTACTCCAATTAACTTTATACTTCTTTCAAACATCATAATACCACCTACATATTAAAAAAAACAAGATTTAGTATCTTATTCTTTAATTTACAAATTAATCCCAAAGAGCCGAATCACTGAAAGATAAAACCGCGCGCGTATACCACACGGTGGTAAACCTCGTATATTAATTAGGATCCCTATATAAAATAGGTCTTCAACACATAATATAGTATGGTTCCCTTATATATCTTTAGTCGGTTTTATACATTATGAACTCGTACCCTTCAGGTATTATTAGTATACCATATTATATTTTTTTTATCCATATATTTAACTTAAAGTTACTTTTTTGTTGTTTTCATACTTTATTAACTTTTTTTTCAATAATTTAACAACTTTATTATTTTCTATATTAGAAATTTGTAAAATACCTCTTTTTGATTTAGCATTTATATCCACATGAAATAATACTTCACTAGCAAAATCATTTTCATGTTTTTCTAATAATTTTAACCAATCTGGTGAAATCTT
>CASEAD010000091.1 GCA_949285775.1 uncultured bacterium | reverse complement strand
TGTTTATTTATATCCTATGTTTTATGTTTTGGATAATAATACTATATTAGTTAAGGGGCTAAATAATTATTTTTATGTTGGGGTGTTGGATTTTAATAATTCTTAATAATATTTATATTTTTATTTAATAATAATATAGTATTATATTATTGAAACGGAAGATAATATAAATAGTGTTTCGTTTTAAGAAAGGAATTGTTTATGAAGAAAAGATTGGATAGTTTTATTAATTCGTCTATTATTTTATCTATTATTTTAATTATGTTAGGTTTGTTTGCGGTATTTATGCCTAATATAACTTTAAGGACTTTTTCTATGTTTGTATCTATTTATTTGATGATACATGGGATATTTTTGATGGTATTAAATATTAGGTCTAGGAATTTGTTTTTTCCTATAGATACTTTAGTTCCTGGGGTTTTATCTTTAGTATTAGGGATAGTATTGTTGATTTATCCTAATACTTTAAATGTTATTATTCCTATAGTAGTTGGTATATTTATAATACTTCATAGTATTAATTATCTTTGTATGGTTATTAATTTTAGAAAATGTTTATCTATAGGGAATTTTATTGTATCTTTATTATTAGTTATTTTTGAATTTATTCTTGGTTTAATAGTATTGTTAAATCCGATGATAAGTGCTATTACAATGACTATGTTTGTAGGGTCAATTATGGTTATATATTCTATTCTTAATATAATAGATATGTTTATATTTAAGAGAAATATAAGGAAAAGGTCTAAAGAATTTAAGGAAGTAATTGATGAGATAAATCATTTATAGAATAAATACTCTATCTAGACTATTATTGAAATAAGGGCAGTTGAAACTGCTTTTTTTAGTTTTAATTGTTTTGTAATTAACACTGGGTATTATTTGTTGAAATGTATATTTTTATGTGGTACACTTGAGTAGTAGAGGAGATAGATGATATGAGTGTAAGGGAAATGATTGTAGAATACTTAAGTTGTAATAGTGGTTTTATTAGCGAGGGTCAATTAAAACATAATTTGAATATTGTAGGTGAGGAGCAAACAACTTCTTTTTATAGTGAGTTAGAGACACTATTGGAAGAAGGTTGTTTGTTTTTTGATGAAAAAAGAGGATATGAGTTATTTCCAGAACATCAGGGGTATGCGTATGGAAAGATTGAGATTAAGAATGAAGGGTATGGTTTTGTAGAAGTTGCGGATGGTAATGTTATTTATATTGGAGAAGATAATTTAAATGGGGCTTTAAATGAAGATGTAGTAATAGTTAGTAATATTACTTTTGGGAGAAAGGGGGATTATAGAGGGAGTGTTTATAAGGTTGTTAAGAGAAGTAGTTATGAGGTTATTTTTGAAGTTATAGGTAGTGGTTATAATGCGATATTGAAGCCTTATAATCCTAATGATAAGGTGTTAGTTGATATTAATAGAAATCAGTTTAAGAATTTAGTTGATGGTGAGCTTGTTTCTGTTTCAGTTGGGTGTGATAAGATAGGTGATAAGTATATTGCAAATATTAATGGTGTTGTGGGGCATAGGAATGATGCTGATTTGGATTTGAAGTTAATATATTATAAGTATAATGTTCCTGTTGATTTTTCTAGGGAAGCTTTAGAAGAAGCTCAAAATTTACCTACTTGGGTTAGTGATAAGGAAATAAAAGGGAGAGTTGATTTAAGGGATAAGGAGATAGTTACTATTGATTGTGTTGATACTAAGGATAGGGATGATGCTGTATATGTAGAAAGGCTTTCTAATGGTCATTATAAGTTGTATGTTAGTATTTCTCATATTTCTTATTATGTTAAGAGAGATTCTTCTTTATATAAAGAAGCTTGTTCTAGAAGAACAAGCCATTATCCTATTAAGACTTGTAATCCGATGTTTCCACATAAGTTATCTAATGGCATATGCTCGTTGGATCCTGATGTTGATAGGCTTGCGAGAACTTGTGAGATGGAGTTTGATGGTAGTGGTAATTTGGTTGATTATAATATTTATTTATCGGTTATTAG
Organism: uncultured bacterium; assembly: GCA_949285775.1. Taxonomy (GTDB): domain Bacteria; phylum Bacillota_I; class Bacilli_A; order RF39; family UBA660; genus RUG11198. Next base: position 4,124 of record CASEAD010000091.1, on the reverse strand, counting down.
GTCTAGGAAGGCTATGAATTATGATGATGCTAATTTGGTTATAGAGGGGTATAATATTCCTGGTTATCTAAAGTATTTGGAACAATTAAAGTTGATGGTGGAATTAAATGATTTGTTAGATATGAAGAGGCGTTTGAGAAATTGTTTAGAATTTGATATAGATAAGATTGAGTTATCTAATTCTAATAATGGTTTTGAACTTGCTAGTAAGGGGAAATTTCAAAGGGTTATTGAGAATTTTATGTTAGTAACTGGGCATACTGTTGCAAGTCATTATTCTTGGTTACCATTTATTTATAGGATTCATGAGTCTCCTAGTGAAGATGTTGTTAGAAATGTGATTAAGATTTTAGTTAAGTCTGGGTTTGATATTCCTAATTATCGTAATATTAATGCGAAGACTATTAAGGATATTATTGATAGGGTTGGTAATAGTGAAGAGGGTAGAATTGTTAGAAATATATTGCTTCATTCTATGAAAAGAGCTAGGTATAATGTGATTAATATAGGACATTTTGCTTTACAATATGATATTCATTCGCATTTTACTTCTCCTATTAGAAGAATTGCTGATTTTAGGATTCATATGTTATTAGATGAGTTAGATGGTTTTGAGTATAGCGAGAATAGTATTGCGATGTTGGAGAAGGACTTGTTAGAGATTTGTAGGGATGCTTCTTATACTGAGATTATTTCTGAGAAGGTTGAAGAAGAGGCTTTAAAGATGGCGATGGCTAAATATATGGAAGGTCATATTGGAGATGGATATGATGCTAGAGTTATTAGTGTTGGTAATTATGGTATGTATGTTGAGACAAATAATCATATTATTGGTAGGGTTAAGTTGAATGATATGTTAGGGGATAGGTATTATTATAATGATGATTGTGTTGCTATTATAGGTAGAAAGCATAAGAAAATTTATCATATTGGTAATAAGATATATGTTGTTTGTAAGGAGGCTTGTAAGGAGAGTAGAATGATTCATTTTGAAGCTAGGGATGATAAGGTTTTAAAAAGGGTTAAGCATTAGAATGCTTCTCTTTTTTTTGTTTACTGTTTGTTTATATATGTGTTGATTTTTAGATAGGGATATGTTATTATTATGGTAGGAGTGTGTTGTAGGTATAATTTATGAGTTATTTGGATATAAATATGGTAAGAAGAATATTATATTTAATTATTAGTTATGAGTGTCCTTTAAAGAAGTATTTTGGTATTGATTGTGCTGGATGCGGGGTTATGAGGATGGTTATTTCTATTATTAATTTAGATTTTTATCAGGCTTTTAGATATAATATGTTGTTTTTTCTGTTATTAATGTTTTTGATGGTATATTTATTTTATGTTGTTGTATGTAAGGTGAGAGGGGTTAGTTTTTATAAGGTTAGTTATAAGGTAGGGATTGTTATTTGGGTTTTAATTATTGGTTTTGGTATTTTAAGAAATATTAAGGGATTTGAATTTTTGAAGCCTATTGTTATTTCTTAGTGATAATTTAAGGGAAGAGTGATGATATGTATTTTTCTAAGAAGATAGATGATGTTGTTTTAGAGTTTGATAGTGATATTGATAAGGGGTTGAGTGAGGATGTTTGTAGGGAGAGGTTAAAGATTAATGGTAAGAATGTTATGCCTAAGAAGAAGAGGGATAGTATTTTTAAGATGATTTTATCGGAGATTTCTTCTCCTATTGAGATTATTTTGTTGGTAACAATAGTTATTTCTTTTTTGTTAGGAGAGGTAGTTGATGGGTTAGTTATTGCTTTTATAGTGGTTATTGATGTTTGTATGGGGACTTATCAGGAATATAAGGCTATGAAGTCAGCGGATGAACTTAGTAAAATGATTAAGGTTAATGCTAAGGTTATTAGGGATGGTAAGGAGGTTATGGTTGATTCTGAGGATATTGTTGTGGGGGATATTTTGGTAGTGGATAGTGGTACTAAGATAACAGCAGATGCTAGGATAATAGAGTGTAGTAATTTGCAGGTTGATGAATCGGTTTTGACAGGAGAGAGTTTGGCGGTTAGTAAGGTTAGTGATGTGATTAGTGAGAAGGCTATTTTAAGTGAGAGAAAAAATATGTTATATGCGGGAACTAGTGTTATGACTGGTAGAGCTAAGGCTATTGTGGTAGGTGTTAGTTTGGATACGGAACTTGGTCATATTGCTATGCAAGTTAATGAGACGGAGGAAGAAAAGTCTCCTTTAACGATTAGGATGGAGAAGTTTTCTAAGCAGATTAGTGTTATGATATTAGTAGTGGCTTTGATATCTGCTATTGTTTTATTTGTTAAAGGTTATGAAATAAAAGCAATATTTTTATCAGTAGTGGCTTTGGCTGTATCTGCTATGCCGGAGGGTTTGCCGTTAGCGCTTACGATGGCTCTTACAATAGCGTCTACTAAGATGAGTAAGAAGAATGTTATTGTAAAGAAACTTAATTCTGTTGAGTCGCTTGGAAGTTGTACGGTTATTGCTAGTGATAAGACGGGTACTTTGACAGTAAATGAACAGACTGCTAGGAAGATTGTTCTTGCTAATGGGGATGAGTTTGATATTACTGGTACTGGTTATAATATTGATGGTAAGGTAAAGGCTTGTGGGGATGCTAAGTTAGAGGATGCTAGAAGGATAATTAGTCTTTGTGCTTTGAATAATGAAGCTAAGTTTTTGAAAGTAAATGATGGATATGATTATTATGGGGATTCTATTGATATAGCGTTTTTGGTATTAAAAGAGAAGGTAGGGATAAGTGATAGATTTGATAAGGTAAAGACTATTCCTTATGAATCAGAGAGGCAATATTCAGCTCTCTTTTATAAAGAAAATGGTAAGTTAAGGTGTACTGTTAAGGGTTCTTTAGAGAGAGTTATGAATTTTTCTTCGGAAAAAAAGATCTATTTTGAACAGAATGAGAAGTTATCTAAGGATGGTTATAGGGTTATTGCGGTATGTGATGGGGAAGTGAATGGTACTAGTGTAGAGGATATAAGGGATTTATCTTTTATGGGTATGGTTGGTTTTATTGATCCTATTAGGGATAGTGCTAAGAGTTCTATAGAGGAATGTAAGAGTGCTGGTATAAAAGTTGTTATGATTACGGGGGATCATCCTTTTACGGCTTTCTCTATTGCTAGGGATTTAGGACTTGTTAATAGTGATAAGGAAGTAGTTACGGGAGTAGATATAGAAGGTGCTTTTGAGAAGGGGACTAAGTATTTTGATAAGTTTATTTCTGATAAGAGGGTTTTTTCTAGGGTAACGCCTACTGATAAGTTACATATAGTAGAATCTTTTAAGAGGCAGGGTGAATTTGTAGCGGTTACGGGTGATGGTGTTAATGATGCTCCGGCTATTAAGGCGGCTAATATTGGGGTTGCTATGGGAAGTGGTACTGATGTTGCTAAAGATACGGCAGATATGATTATTATTGATAATGATTTTAAATCGATAGTAGCGGGTATTAAAGAGGGGAGAATTGCTTATGCTAATATAAGAAAGATTACTTTATTTTTGCTTTCTTGTGGGATGGCTGAGGTATTATTTTATTTGATGTCGATTGGTTTTGGGTATGAGTTACCTTTGATAGCGATTCAACTATTATGGATTAATGTTGTTACAGATGGTATTCAGGATATGGCTTTATCTTTTGAGGTTGCTAGTGGTGATATAATGAAGGAAAAGCCTAGGGATACTAAGGAATCTATATTTAATAAGGATTTGATGTTAGAGGTTGTTATTTTTGGGGTTACGATAGCACTGATGATATTTATTGTATGGAAATACTTGATTGATAGGAATGTTAGTTTGTTAGTAGCGCGTAGTATGGTAATGATGTTAATGGTGTTTATTCAAAATATTCATGTATTAAATTGTAGGAGTGAGAAGAATAGTGTTTTTACAACAAGTATTTTTAGTAATCCTTTGGTAATATTTACGATAATTGGATCTATTATATTGCAGTTTATTGTTACGGAGATTCCAATATTTGCTAGTATGTTAAGTATTACTGGTTTGCCTATTAGGGTAGTAGTAATATTATTTATGATATCTTTAGTTATTATTTTAGTAGCGGAAGTATATAAATATATATATAGGTGTGTTAAGAGAGTTAGATAG
>CASEAD010000090.1 GCA_949285775.1 uncultured bacterium | reverse complement strand
TGGTATTATACAAATATAGAACAAAAGGGATACTCTAGTTATATAGAAGATACTATATGGTGTAATGACAGAAGTATATATCAATTAGGCGGATGGAATCCCAATGGTGGAAGTACTAGAAGTAATTTATACTTTGGAAGGGAAGCGAGAGCAAATAGTCCTAGTTTAAGTTGTCCAAGAGAAATAGATAGATTTACAGTAAATGACAGTAATGGAAACGGAGATTTAGATTATCCCGTAGGATTAATTACTGCAGACGAAATAGCCTTCGCGGGAGGAAGAGGCGATAAAAGAAATGAAACCTATTATCTCAATAATGGAGGCATTTGGTGGACAGGAACACCTGGATACTTTGAGTATACAGCCAGAATGATTGGCAATCACGTAGCGAGCTTCATGTATCATGCTACCGTAACCGACGACCTCGCCGTACGTCCTGCGATATCCCTTAAGAATAATGTAGTAGTGGCATCAGGTGATGGGAGTGTAGATAATCCTTATATCATACTTACTGACTGATAATTTTAAAGTGTAAGATTGTTATAATAGAAATAACTTAGTATATCTAGGTTATTTTCTTATTTTGTATCTATAATTTGACATAATATGTGGTTACTTTTATTTATAATGATAATGGTGATTATTATGAGGGTATATGTAGACTTGATATTGGTATTAAATTTTGGGTTTGATATGATACTTATATTTGCAACAGCGTTGGTATTAAGGAGGCAGACTAATTTAAAGAGGATGTTATTGTCAGCGTTAGTGGGGAGTTTGACTACTTTATCTTTATTTATTAGTATGAATAGTTTTTTATTGTTTTTAATTAAGGTATTTATATCTATATTAATGGTTTTAATAGCGTTTGGGTATAGGGATATTAGATATGTTTTTAAGAATTTATTTTATTTATATACTTCTTCTATTATTTTGGGGGGATTTTTATATTTGCTTAGTATTCAATTTAGTTATAAGAATACGGGGCTTGTGTTTTATTATAATGGGTTAAGTGTTAATTTTATTGTTTTAATAGTGTTAAGTCCTATTATTATATATGCTTATGTTAAACAAGGGATAGAGCTTAAGAATAATTATTCTAATTATTATAATATTGATATATATTTAAAAGATGGGAGGGTGATAGAAGCGACTGGTTTTGTGGATACGGGTAATAAGCTTGAGGATCCTTATAAAAAAAGACCTATTATTCTTTTGGATAAGTCTTTGATTAGTGTTGATTATGGGAAGGATCCTATTTTATTAGTGCCTTATGATTCTTTGAATAATCATAGTTTATTAAAGTGTATTATTCCTGATAAGATATTTATTCAAGGGGTGGGGTTTAGGAAGAATTTTTTGGTAGGTATATCTAATGAAGAGATTGGGATTGATGGGGTTGATTGTATTTTAAATTCTAAGTTAATGGAGGGAAGGGTACTATGAGAAAGATTATTGAGATAATTAAGAGGGTTTTGAGGAGATTTAATTGTATATTTTATTTGGGGAGTACAGATATATTGCCTCCTCCTCTTAGTAAGGAAGAAGAGGTTATGTATGTTGAGAAGTCTATGAATGGGGATATGGATGCTAGGAATAAGTTAATTGAGCATAATTTGAGGTTGGTTGTTTTTTTGGCTAAGAGGTATGAGAATACAAAGATAGATTTGGAGGATCTTGTATCTATTGGGACAATTGGTTTAATTAAAGGGGTTAATACTTATAAGTTAGATAAGAATATTAAGCTTGCTACTTATGCTTCTAGGTGTATTGATAATGAGATTTTAATGTATTTGAGAAAGACTAAGAAGAAGAGGGGGGAGATTAGTTTTGAGGATAGTTTGAGTTTTGATGTTGATGGTAATGAATTACATTTAGAGGATGTTTTGGGAACTGATGCGGATATTGTTACTAGGGGATTGGAGGAGGAATTGGATAAGAAGATGTTATATGCGGAGGTTAATAAGTTAGAAGGTAGGGATAGGGAGATTATTGAGTATAGGTATGGTTTGAACGGAAAAAAAGAGATGACTCAAAAAGAGGTGGCATCTTTGATGGGAATAAGTCAATCTTATATTTCTAGAATCGAGAAGAAGGTTATTAGAAGGCTTTCTAGTATTATTAAGATTTAATCTCTATATTTTTTTAATTTGAATGGTTTAAGACAATCTATGTCGTAGCCGGCAACACTCATTACGTGAATTACTTGACCTTCTATTTTTATTTTTTCTCTTTCGGTAAAGTTTCCTTGTTTGGTGATGCATATGTTCATTACTTCTGATAAGCTTTCGTTTTTTACTTCATATTTTAACATGTCTGCAAAAGCTTTGGTAGCTATTTCTTCATAATTCATTATATTCCTCCTTGTATATCATTATGATACAGTAAAATGGTACCTTTGTAAAGGTGTATTTTAAAATATGTAAATATGCTAAAATAATTTTATGGAGGTTTTATATGCAAAAAATAAGAGGAATAACTGAATTAAAGAATTATGGAAAAGTAGAAATTAAGTTAAGTTCCATAATGCTTAAAAGAAATATTACTATATATCAAATGAGTAAGTTAGCGGCCCTTAAATATAGTACTGTTAAGGCATACTATACAAACTCTCCTATAACTAGAGTAGATTTAGATGTAATTGCTAAGTTGTGTTATGTTCTAGATTGTAAGATTTCGGATATATTAGAATATATTCCTTGTGAGTAATTCAGCTTGCACCCCCTAGTGGGTGTTTTTTCCTCTTGTATATATTGTAACACAAAATTTGTAATAAAATGTAGCCTATTAGGTTACATTTTGATAAAGTAGTTTACGAGGGGATAAAATTTTGGAAAAAGAAGAAAAATGTTAGTGATTAAACTTGATAATTTTTTTGTTTATTGATAGAATATCTAGCAATGGAAGAGGGTAGTATGTATGGTAGAAACTAATTTGCCTATTATGGTTTTAAAGAATGCTATATTATTTCCTTATAATGAGATTAGGATAGAGTTTAATAAGACGCAAGATAAGTTGGTTTTGGAAAATTCTGAGAAGTTTAATGATAATTATATTTTATTAATTAATTTGGCTGATCCATTAGAGGAAAATCCTAGGATAAAGGATTTACCTGATATTGGAGTTGTGGGTAAGATAAAGTCTAAGATAGAACTTTCTAATGGGACGGTTAGAGTAGTTATTACTGGTGTAGATAGGGTAGAGGTAATTAATTATTTTGAGAGTGATTATGGTTATTTGGAATCGTTTGTTGTTCCGGTTAGAGATAATGAGAGTGATGAGATAGAGGTTAGGGCGTTAAGAAGGCTTTTATTTAAGAATTTGACTAGTTATATTGATAATTCTAGTGTGATGAGTAATAGTGTATTAGGTAGAATTAGTGGGGTTGATAATATTAGTAAGTTAACTGATATTGTTATTGCAGAGCTTCCTTTTGATTATACGGAGAAGTTAAAGTATTTAAATGAAATTGATCCGGTTAAGAGGATTAAGATGATTACTAGTGATTTGTGTAGGGAAATAGAGACTGTTAAGTTAGAGAATCAGTTAGAAGTTTCTTTAAAGGAGAAAATAGATGATTCACAAAGGGAATATTTGTTAAGAGAAAAGATTAGGTTGATTAAGGAAGAGTTAGGGGAGGCTAATATTAAGGATACGGAAATTGCTGAATTAAGAAAGAGGATAGATGAAAAGGAACTTCCGGATAAGGTTAGAAAAAGGTTATTAGAAGAGGTGAAGAGATATTCGTTATCTAGTGAGGCTTCGCCTGAGGTTACTATTATAAGGAGTTATATTGATTGGTTGCTTAATTTGCCTTGGTTAGAGTCTAGTCAGGATCGGTATGATGTTGATGAGATTAATGAGAGGTTAAATGAATCACATTATGGGTTGGAAAAGGTTAAGATGAGGATTAGTTCTTTTGTAGTGGTAATGGAGAAGATTAAGAAGGTTAATAGTCCTATTATTTGTTTGGTTGGTCCTAGTGGGGTTGGTAAGACTACGCTTGCTCGGAGTATTGCTAATGCTCTTAATAAGAAGTTTGTTAAGATTAGTGTAGGGGGAGTTAATGATGAGGCTGAGATAGTTGGGCATAGGAGGACTTATTTGGGAGCTAGTCCTGGTAAGATAATTCAAGGTATTAAGAAGGCTGGTACTAATAATCCTGTATTTTTAATAGATGAGATTGATAAGATGACTAAGAATTATCGTGGGGATCCTGCAGCGGCATTGTTAGAGGTATTAGATAAGGAACAGAATGATACTTTTTGTGATAATTATATTGAAGAGGAGTTTGATTTATCTAAGGTAATGTTTATTTTGACTGCTAATGATATTACAAAAGTTCCTGTAGCACTTAGAGATAGGTTAGAGGTAATAGAGTTATCTAGTTATACTAATTATGATAAGCAGGAGATTTGTAGGAAGTATTTAATACCTAAATTGTTTCGAGAATATAAGTTAAGAGATAGTAATATTAGTATATCAGATGATGCTATTGGTATGATTATTAGGGGTTATACTAAGGAGTCGGGAGCGCGTGAGTTATCTAGGAAAATAGAGGAGATATGTCGAAAAATTGTATGTGATGGTATTGTTGATACTATAATTAATAAGGATAATTTGAGGGATTATTTAGGGATTGAGAAGTATCATTATAGTAGGAATGATAGTAATAATAAGAGTGGTATAGTTAATGGTCTTGCTTATACTGTGTGTGGGGGAGATATTTTAAAGGTTAGTGTTACTAAATATAAGGGTAAAGGTAATATTAAGATAACTGGCTCTATTGGTGAGGTTATGGAAGAGAGTGTAGAGATTGCTTTAAGTTATTTGAAGAGTAATTGTGATAAGTTTGGGATTGATTATAAGATATTTTCTAATAATGATTTTCATATTCATATTGAAGATGGGGCAACGCCTAAGGATGGACCTAGTGCTGGTGTTACTATTGTTAGTGCATTTATTAGTTTACTTGTTGATAAAATTATTTCTAATAGTGTTAGTATGACTGGGGAAATTACTTTAAGAGGAAAGATATTACCTATAGGTGGACTTAAGGAGAAGTTAATAGCGGCTTCGGTTAATGATATTAGTAGGGTTTTTATTCCTTATGATAATAAGGGTGATTTGGAGGATATTCCTCTTGTGATAAAAGATAAGATAGATATTGTTTTGGTTAAGGATTATTTGGAATTATATTATTATTTATTTAATGAAGGGCAATAATTTTATAGACTATATTGTTCTTTTTTTGGTATAATAGTTATAGAAAGTTGGGGATTATATGAATAATATTAATAGAAATAAAGATTTAACTCAGGTATTTGATGAAAGATGGAAGGCTAATAAGGTAAGTGGGAAAGAGGTTAATGATAGAGTTAAAGATTTTAATTTGAGAATGTATGGGATTAAAAGTAAGGAAGAGAAAAGGAAAGAATTAAGAGAGGCTAATAGTATTGAGAGTAGGGTAGATAGGTTAACACAGAATATGAATAGTGCTTTTTCTATATATAATAGTAATAGAGGTAATAAGGGGAATTAGGTGGTTATATGGAAGATTTATATAAGTATGAAAGAGAGTTATATGATAAAGGGGTAAATTTTATTGGTGGTGTTGATGAGGTTGGTAGAGGTCCTTTAATTGGTAGTGTAGTTACGGCTTGTGTGGTTTTGCCTAGGGATTTTAAGTTAGAGGGGTTAACGGATTCTAAGAAATTGAGTGAGAAGAAGAGGAATTATTTTTATGATATTATAATGAAAGAGGCTTTGGCAGTTGGTATTGGTGAGGTTTTGGAGAAGGAGATTGATGAGTTAAATATATATGAGGCTACTAAGAAGGCAATGGGTATGGCTATTGATAATGTTAGAAAACAGATAGATTTAGATTATGTTTTAATAGATGCTATGCCACTTGAATTGGATATTCCTACTATGTCTATTATTAAGGGGGATGCTAAGAGTATATCGATAGCAGCAGCTTCTGTTATTGCTAAGGTTACTAGGGATAGGGAAATGTATGAGTTAGATAAAAAATATCCGATGTATGATTTAGCACATAATAAAGGTTATCCTACTAAGCGTCATATAGAAGCTATAGAGAAGTATGGTATTACTAAATATCATAGGCTTAGTTATAAGCCAGTTATGTTATATAAAGATAAGATAAATGAGGGAGATTGTGTGGTTAATGAATAGGGATTTGTTAATAAAATTAAAGGAGTTGTTATTAAAAAATAAGGAAGATGTTTCGCCTATTAATGAATTGTTATCTAATGATATTTTTATTGCTAATTTGTTAGAATACTCTATGAATGATATAGATGTATTTTGTAGTTATATGGGAGAGGTATTTGTTTATTATCTTATTAGTGGGGATAGATGTATATATAATTCATATGAAGAGATAAATAATAAATATTGGGAATTAATTTATAATGGGTTTGATATTTTATCTTGGTTAAAGAATGATGGGGTATTTACTCATTCTTGTAATGGTAGTATGGTTAAATATATTAAAAGAAATGGTTTGGGTAGTTCTTTAAATGGTGATGCTTGTTTGTTTGAAGCTCTTAATTTTTTGGAGAAGAAAATTGGTATAACTGGTGATTATACTAAGCAACAATCTGGAAGAATTGATGAGGTGTATTTTACTGCTCCTGGGGCGACTACTTTTGGTTATGTTTGTAATTTTGCACCGGAAAGGTTATTTTTAGGAATATTGAGGCAAGAATTTGATGAGGCTTTAAATGTTAAATATGGAGAAAGTAAAATAGATTATTATAGGAGAGTTTTATATAGAAAATTTAGTGATGTGCTTGATGATGAGGTTAAGGCTAATATTGAGGTTGTTTTAAATGGTTTTTTTAGTGAATCTAATTGTATTATTACTTTTCCTATTAGTGAAGTGATTGATTCTAATAAGATATATCAGGAAGTTGTGAGTGATAATAATTTAATTAATTTAAGGGAATATATTATTAGAAATTGTGGGTCTAATTATTTTGATTTTTTTACAAGGAATGTTGGTAGTAATTCTAATACTAATAATATGGATAATTTAGTTATGATTGATACTGTTATATCACCTTTAAAATTAAAGTTTTATCAAGTTCCGGATAGATATGATTTAATTCAATTAATTGCTAGGAATAAGAAATTAGAAGTAGGGGATGAACTAGGGTATTTTGATTTTGAAAGTACTAAAGTAAAAAACAGATAATGGCTTTTCTTATCTGTTTTATATTTTTCTATATAGGCCTATTGCTTTTCCTAAGATGGTAACATTTTTTAGGATAATAGGTGTCATAAAATCGTTTTCGGGTTGTAGTCTGAAGTAACCGTCTTCTTTATAGAAGGTTTTTAGGGTTACTTCGTTTTCATCATTCATTGCGACTACGATATCGCCATTTTGGGCGGTGTTTTTTTGTTCTACTATTACGATGTCTTTATCGTGTATTCCTACGTTAATCATGCTGTCACCACTTACTTTTAAGGTAAATACTGTTTTTCCTTTGGGTACTAGTTCTGCTGGTAAGTTAAAGTATTCATCGGTGTTTTCTATGGCTTCTATAGGGTTACCGGCGGTTATTTTTCCTAGTAGTGGGACGCTTATGATACTTTCGTTTTCAAATTCATTTGGAGTAAGTAATTCTAAAGCATGGTTACTGGTGTTACTTCTTTTTAGGTATTCTTTATTTATTAGGTTATTGATATGGGTATGGACGGTGGCTGGAGAGTTTAGGTTTAGGGCACGACATATTTCTCTAATTGATGGGGGATATTTGTTAGTTGCGATAAATTTTTTTATGAAGATTAAGATATCTTTTTGTTTGGTAGTTAAATCAGTATATTTTTTCATAGTAATAATCATTCCTTTCTTTTACTAAATATATCATAAAAATAATTAAATGTCAAACAGTTGTTTGGTACTTGCAATTTATATATATTTTTGATATTATATTTTTAGAATAGAAGCGTGATATGATGAATAATAGGATTAAAATATGTTATTTGATATTTGCAATTGGGATATTTAGTCTTACTACTGTTGGTGCTACGTATGCATATTGGGTTACGGGAGCTAGTAGTAATAATGTTATAATTACTAATTCAACTGGTTATAGTATAAGTATGAGGATTGATCCGTTGTATCATGGATTTAGTTTTATTCCTATGGATGGTGAGGATACGGTAAAGGCTATTGCAAATAAATGTAAGGATAAGTATGATAGAGGTGCTTGTAGTGCTTATACTATTAGTGTGTTTGGGTATAATGAGGGGTTAAATTTTATATCTGGTACAATAAATGCTACTACTAATATAGAGAATTTGAGTTATGTTATTATGGCTCCTAGAATGGGTGATGAGGATATTAATAATTGTGCTGCTGTTGAGTTGGGTGATGAAGAGAATTCTAATATTCAGGAGTATTGTTTGTATAATGATTTTTCTAAGTTTGAAAATGGGGTAGATAAGGTTTTGTTTGATTCTTATGATGTTTTAAATATTTCAGAGGTTGAGTTTATTTTAATTGTTTGGCTTGAGAATGAAGAGAGATCACAAAATGATGATGGTATTGGTTCTTTTACGGCTAATGTTACTATTTCAGCTGGTAATGGTGGTAAAATTCAAGGTGTAATTACAGATGCGGTTGAGATAGATAGGGGTTAATAAATATTTGTAAATGTTAATCTATATCTTGATTTTTGGTAATAGATTTGATAAAATCATAATAGAGGTGTTGTGCGTATGAATACTAATCAGGTTAATAGTAGTAATAAGGATAGTGATGGTAAGAAGATTGCTGTAGTAGTATTGATGATTGTAATATTGATGTTATGTACTACTGGGGCAACATTTGCGTATTTTGCGGTAGGTGCTACTAATAATAATGTTATTACTGGTACGGCTGCTACGGTTAATTTGGAATTAAATGTTACTCAGACTTTACCTACTGCGACAAATAATGGAGTAATGGTTCCACAAAGTTCTACGACTGCTTCTAATAGTGGTCCTTTACAGTCTGCTTTGACTGGTGGTTGTGTGGACGCTAATAATAATATTGTGTGTAAGGTTTATACGGTTACGGTTACTAATACTAGTACAGCTACTGTTGTTCTTAAAGGGTTAGTTTCGTTTTATACTAATACTGGTCTTACTGCTTTTTCGGGAATGCCTAATTTAAAATGGAAAACTATTACTAGTACATCTATGATTGGTTCAACTTCAATTTCTGATAATACGGCATCTATGACAGCGACTAGTTTTGTTGATAGTGTTAGTTTGGTTCCTAATAATGGTACTGCTACATATTATATAATTGTATGGATTAATGAAACAGGTACTGAACAGACGGATACTGGTACTTTTTATGGGGAAGTGGAATTTGTATCTGCTAATGGTACTGGTGTTACTTCTACTTTTACGTAAGATATAATAGTGATTCTTTTAATTTGGGTTGGAGTTATTATATGGAATATAGTAGATTTGTATCTGCTTTTTTTTGGTGTATTCAAAGAATTAGTATTTATATGTATTATTAAGGTGTTATAATTTTTTCATTTGTATAAAAATACTAAAAAATATTCATATTAATTATAGGTGAATATTTATGAGAAAGAAGGATAATTATACTGAGGTTGTAATTAAGGATTCTTATAAAGAACTTATATATAAAATTATTGCTTCTATTTTTGTTAGAGGTTTGTTATTAGTTATTCCTATTTTTTGGAGTATGACTATTAATAATTTGAGTGAGGGAGATATAACTAATGCTTATTATTTATTAGTTGTATCGGTTATTTTGGCTATATTTTATTATATTTGGTTATATTTAAATCAGGTTACTTGGTTTAGGTTTTATGATAAGTTATATGTTGGATATACTAATTTAATTACTAAGAGTAATACGGAGAATATTAAGAAGATATCTTTGGGGGAATATACTAATGTTATTAATAATGATATTGATATTTTGTGTAATTTTCTTGGTAATGCAGTTGTTAGGGTTATACAGATGTTAGAGTTTTTAATTATATATGTTTATTTTTTATCGTTAAATATATATATTTTTTTGGTAACAGTAGTTATATCAGTTATTATGGTGATTATAATTCTTATATCAGGAAGACAGGTTAAGAATGAGAATGTAAAAAGAAAGAGTACTTTAGATAGGAAGACTGTTGTAGCAAATGAGATGTATGATTCTATCAAGGAAGAGAATTATAATGCTACTATTTTTAAGAAATTTCATCAGAGTACGATGGAGTATTTAAAGGCTAATCATGGATTTAATTTGTTATCACAAGCTTTTATTTATACTGTTTTGGCTGCTATTGAGATATGTAAGTATGCGATTATTTTTTATTGTGTATATTTGATTAGTATTGGAGAAATGGAAGTTGGTACTATTTTACTTATTTATACTTATTATGATAAGATTATTACTAATTTTGAGGTAGTTGGTACTATTAGTACAGAGTATCAGAGTTTTGTAGTGTCTTTAAAGAGATTAAATAAGTTGGGAAATGATCAAAAATTATAGTGGAGTGTTATTTTGTGTCTTTACTTTCTTATTTTTATGTGTTAGTATATAGTTCTAGAGAGAAGGGATACTTTGATATCAGAGCATCAGAAAGAGTTAGATAGGTTAGAGGAAAATTGTAGGAAGATAGATAAATATTTTGATACTGCTTTGGAGTGTTTAAATTATTGTGAGGAAAAGATTGTTTCTTTAACAGAAGAGATGAATAATTTGGAGGATAAGTCTGGTAAATTTAGTGATATTATAAATAGTTATGATGAATATAATGATTGCTTTAAAGATTATATAAGTAGTACATATGGAGATTATTTTACTTTTATGGTTTTTGAGGTGGTCTTTTATTTATTTAGTGTTATTCTTATTATTCAAACTCCTGTTTTAGTTGCTAAGATTGTATTGATATTTATGATTATTATTGCAACTATATTTAATTTTTTTCTTAGAAGGAAAGTTATAGGGATTAAGAAGGAGATTAAAGAGAATGTTTATAAAAAATATGATATTGATTTGGAGAGTTTAACTGATAGAGATGTTGATAATATAGAGATGTGTTTGTTAAAAAATAAGGTGAGGGTTGTTAAGATAAATAAGGAAATTGATGAATATGAGTTTTATATACAGTGGAAGAATAGGGAATTATCTAGGTTATCTAAGTAATTCTTTTTTATATTAGGAAATTTATACCTAATTTTTTAAAATATAGGACATATAAGTGTGGAAGTAAGATTTAAACGCAAGTATTGATATTATGTTTGAAGGATTGAAGTTACATATGAAGAAGATAATTTGTTAATATATAGAACGAACAAAGTTTCTTTAAGTTAAAAATGAGTGCGGTAGCGACTATCGAATTTTAAGTCTGGTGAGTGTCTGGTTACAGAGTCAATGAAGCAGAAACACTTTACCGTGAGGTAAAGAGAGTTAAATAATTAATTATTTAACCTTTGTTCTATGTATTGACATATTCTTTTGATTTTAATATAATGTTATTAACAGGAGGAGATGTTTATGAATATATAAAGATATGGGGATTATATAGTAAGTAGTGATTATTTTATGTAAATGGGTTATAATATAGATAGAATATTATATTAGAAAGAGGTTATGATATGTTAGAGAAAATGGAAATAGTTGTAAATAAGTTATTAGATTTGGAGAAGACAATATCTACTATGGAGTCTTGTACTGGTGGGGGAATTGCTAATATGATTACTGATATTGATGGTGCTAGTGGGGTGTTGAAGTTTTCTGCGGTTACTTATTCTAATGAATATAAAGTTAAAATGGGTGTTAATAAGAGTACTATATTGGAATATACTGTTTATAGTAAAGAGGTTGCTAGAGAGATGGCTTATAATATATCTAGGTTTGCTAATTCTAATTATGGGGTTGGAGTTACTGGTAAGTTGATGAGTCAAGACGAGAAGAATAAAGAGGGGGATAATAATAAGGTATATGTATGTATATATGATGATGATAATTTAGAGTATTATGATTATGAGTATTATGTTTATAATGATAGTAGAGTATTAAATAAGGAGGATATTATTGATAAGGTTATTGATAGTCTTATTAGTGTTATAAGATAATTTAAAATTACTTGTAAAAATATAATTAATATTTTATAATTTTAGTAGGAGTGGTTTATAGTGAAATATAATAGTGAAGAAGAATTTTTAAGAAATTATAATTCAGATGATTTTAAGAAGTTGTCTATGACGGTAGATACTTTAATATTTAGTGTTAGTGATGAGAAACAAGATAATTATCGTAAGTTAAGTAAAAAGTATTTTAGTATTTTATTAGTAAAGAGGGATGATTATCCTTTTCGTGATAAGTGGTGTTTACCTGGTGGTTTTATTGGGTATGATGAGGATATAGATGACGCTGCTAAGAGGATTCTTAAAACAGAGACTAATTTGAGTAATATATATATGGAACAGTTATATACTTTTGGGGATCCTAAGAGGGATCCTAGGATGCGTATTGTTAGTGTTTCTTATATGTCTTTAGTTGATAAGAATAGGTTGAGAGATAAGCTTAGTGATAATGCTTCTTGGTTTAATGTTAATTATTTTGAAGATGATAAAAAGATGACTATATTGCTTGATAATGGTGAGGAGAGTATTAAATTAGTTATTGGTAAGAAGTTAAAGGATTTAACTACGGATAGATATAAATATAGTGTTATAGAGGATGGTGGGTTAGCTTTTGATCATCCTTTGGTAATAGCAGCGGGTATATCAAGGCTTAAGAATAAGATTGAATATACGGATATTGTATTTAACATGATGCCTAAGTATTTTACTTTGGGGGAATTGCAACAGGTTTATGAGGTTATTCTTGGTAAGGAGTTATTAGATCCTGCTTTTAGGAGGGTGATTGCTAATAAGGTGGAGAAGACTGATAAGGTAGAGGTTACTGGGGGACATAGGCCTTCGATATTGTATACTTATAAGCAGAAAAAATCTAATTGAGGCTAGGTGTTGGTATAATTTAAATAATTTTTTAATTGGGTAGATAAAATAAGAGGAGAAATGGATAAGTTTCTTCTTTTTGAATTAAAAGATCTAACTTGGTGTTAGATCTTAGGGTATATAATTTTTTATGGTGTTAAAGTTTTCTTCTGTTATTTCATATATTCCATTATATCTTTGTTCTGCATAATATTTATTATCTTTTAGATATATATTTAGGTATCCTTTAAATATTTCGTTATCACTTCTTAGTAGCATATTTTCATCATTTAGAAAAACTATTTCATACATCTCTTCTGGGGAATCTGGATTATATGTTTTACTTATGGTAGTTGTTTCTAAGTTTTGAAAGATGTTATATATTGTTTCTATGGTTAGTTTATCTGTGTATTCAATGTAGTTATTATTTTGGGAATAGTTGTTTATTCTTACTTTTATTATTTCATCTAAGTTAAATAGATTAGGTTTAATGGTTTCATTGCTAGTATAATTTATTTGTAGCCAGTTATTGGTGATGTCATCTTTTATTAATACTAGTTTATAGTTGTTATTACCATTATAGAAGTATATTTCTTTTGTGTTGTTATCTAAGTTGATGTTAAATGTGTTTGTAGAATTTATATTAGAGTTTGTACTGTAGAAGGTATAGTAATTGGTGTGAGAGTCGCTATTGGTTACTTTTGTTATGTGGTTAGTGCTGTTAACTGTTAGGGTCATTGTTTTACCATCTTGAGATATTTTATAATTTTTTAGTTCTATATTGGTTATTGGTTTTTCTGTTGTTAAAAATATAGTTATTAGTAGTGTAATTAATATGATTGGTATAATAAATATAATTTTTTTCTTTTTCATATTATCTCCTTTTAATAATGGTTATTTGTTAATTTGATTGTAACATAAAAGATTAATATATGCAATAGAGATATTCTTACAAAACTGTAATGTTATAGGTGGTAATTATAACGTATAATTGTGATTATAGGAGGATTATATGTGTAGGAGTGTTAAGTGGTATTATTATATTATAAGTTTGTTTGATGGGAGAGTGTATTAATGTTAAATAAGTTGGTGTTTAGGAATGTTAAGAGGTGTTTTAGGGATTATTTGGTTTATATTGTTACGGTTACGATGTGTTTTTCTTTGGTTTTTGCTTTTAATTTATTAGCGTTTTCTAATGATTTAAGGGAATTGAGTAGGGAAATGGGGAATTTTAAATATGCTATTATGTTTGTTAGTATAATAGTGATATTTGTAATTGGATGGTTAATTAATTATACTATGAATTTTATGTTGGAGAGGAGGAGTAAAGAGTTTGGTATATATATGTTGCTTGGGATAGAGAAAAGAGATATAAATAAGATGTTTGTGAGAGAGAATATTATTTTGGGATTTATTTCTTTTGTTATTTCTTTTTTTGGTGGGATATTGATTTCGGTTTTATTGACGGGTATAATTATGAGGATATTTGATATGCCTTATAAGGTTAATTTATCTATTAGTTATAAATCTGTTATATTGTCTTTTGTTTATTTTGTTGTTATTTATGTTTATGTTTTATTTGGTAGGAATAGGCAGATTAAGGGAATGAAAATATATGATATGTTATATTATGAAAAGATTAATGAGAGAGGGATATGGAATAATAAGTCTATTAATGTTTTTTCATTTATTTGTTTTATAATTATGGGTATTGTTGGGGTTATTGGTATTGATTATTTTTGTGTTAATATAGGTAGTAGTTATATATCTGTTATTATTTTATTTGTGGGGATAATTTTAATTATATTTAGTATTTATGGTATAACTTTTAGTTTGGGGGATTTTATATTAAGTTATGTTTTGAGGTGTAAGGGGTTAAAGTATAGAGGGGATAATTTATTTATTACGAGGAATTTTGTTTCTAAGGTTAGAACTATGGGTAGTACGTTTGGTACTTTATCTTTACTTATATTTATGACTTTATCTTGTATGATATTGGCATTTATGATGAGGGATGGTTTTTTGAATAATGTTAATCAATATGCTCCTTATGATATAATTGTTGATACTCTTTATAGTGAGACTTTTGATGGGTATGATTTTAGGTATAAATTAGATGATTATCGTGAGTATATAGATAGTTATTATACAATAGAGGAAGAGTTTAGTTATGATTTATATGTTTTAGGGGATAGTGGTAGTGATGAAGAGAATCCTATTCAGATGGAGATAAAGGAATTGTCAGAATCAAATGGGATTTTTCAAAATGATGTGTTTATTAGTTTAAGTGATTATAATAAGTTGCAAGAGATGTTAGGAAGGGATAAATTGGTTTTAGATGATGATGAGTATTTTATTCATGGGGCATTGAATTTGAAAGAGGAACTTGAGGATATTGGAAAAGAGAAATATGAGTTAAATATTAATGGTGTATTGTTGGGGTTAAGGGATGTATGGAATACTAATTATTTAGAGGGTTGGGGGAAGAATGGAATGTTATATATAATTATTGTTCCTGATGATGTGGTTGATGGGTTAATGATTTGGAATAGGTTTGTTGTTTTTGATACTTTAGAAGAGACTTCGGAAGAGTTTTATAATATGATTAGTAAGGATCTTAGTAGGTATGAATATAATGGAAAGTATCATACTGAGGTAATAAACGCTATAAGGGTTAGGGGGTATTATTTAGCACAAAATCGTTCTTTTATGACAATATTTTCTTTTTCTTTTCTTTATTTATCTTTGATATTTATTGCGGTAGTAGGGACTGTTATTTCTATTAGGACTTTGAGTGATGGTGTTAAATATAGGTATCGTTATTCTTTATTAAGGAAGTTAGGTGTTAATAATGATAGGATATATAGAATAGTTAGAAAGCAAGTGTTTATTAATTTTCTTTTTCCTGTTGTATATCCTTTGATTATATCGATATTTTTTAGTATTTCTATAAATAAGTTATTAGGGGATGTTATATCTTCGGAATATATGTATATATATGTTTGGATATATAGTTTATTAATATTTGGTATTATTTATTTTGTTTATTATTTAGTTACTTATTTTGGTATTAAGAGAGATGTAGAAGAGTGATGGTTATTGGTAGATATATGTTATTGATAGTTAAAGAGTATATTTAATTTAGATAATTCTTGTTAAAGTTTTTTTAAAAAAGTAGTTAATTGTTGGTTCTTTTCTTTCATTTAATCATATATTGTAATAGAATGGAGGGAAAATAGAGAGATGAATTTTGATGATGCATATAGAAAAATATGTCAAGATCAGAAAAAATATGGTAAATTCATAGTTGGTTGTTGCTCTCCTACTGGTATAACAGGGCCAACTGGTCCAACAGGTCCAACAGGACCTGGAGTAGGGGCTACAGGTGCTACTGGTGCAACGGGACCAACAGGTGCTACTGGTGCAACGGGAGCTACCGGACCAACGGGAGCTACAGGCGCTACTGGTGCTACAGGTGTAACAGGCGCAACGGGTGCTTCACCTGTATTAACTGTTGGTACAGTAACTACGGGAAATCCTGGGACAGCTGCTTTGGCTTCAATAACGGGAGTTTCACCTAATTTTGTATTGAATTTAACAATTCCACAAGGTCCAACAGGGGCAACAGGTGTAACAGGACCAACGGGAGCTACGGGTGTAACTGGTCCAACAGGTGCAACGGGAGCTACCGGACCAACGGGAGTATCAGGTGCAACCGGACCAACAGGTGCATCAGGTGTAACCGGACCTACCGGACCAACAGGACCAACTGGGGTATCAGGAGCAACAGGTCCAACAGGAGTATCAGGTGCAACAGGACCAACGGGTGCATCGGGTGTAACAGGACCAACGGGAGTATCAGGACCAACAGGACCAACGGGACCAACGGGTGCATCAGGTGTAACTGGACCAACAGGACCTACCGGACCAACAGGACCAACGGGACCTTAGTATTTTCATAATTTAATTAACGAAATTTATTTAAAATGAGTTAACTATTATACGAGTTAGCTCATTTGCTTTTATTTATAAATTAGGGTATAATGGTGGGGAGAGTATATTTGTTTTCCAAAAGAAAGGGTTAGATGTATGAGAAGAATAAGGGAACTAGTTAATAGAGATAAGTTTAATTATTTTTTAATTGTTGTATATACTTTATTTTTGATAGTATTAATGTTGGGGGTTGGTAATTTATATGGATCAGTACAGGATTGGTTAAGTCAACATAGTACTATTCCAGATTATTTTAGGATGATTTTTTATGATACTGGTAAGTTAGTTCCTAATTTTGTTTTTAATTTAGGAGCGGGGCAGAATATATATAATTTTTCTTATTATGGGTTACTTAGTCCTATATTTCTTATATCTTATTTGTTGCCTTTTATAGATATGACTACTTATGTAATGGTATCTAGTTGTATTTTATATGTGATGGTAGGTGTATTATTTTATAAGTTTTTAAGAAATAATAAGTTTAATAAGGGAGTGAGTTTGTTTTTATCTATATTGGTTGTTAGTTTAAGTCCAATAAATTATCATATGCATCATCATATTATGTTTGTTAGTTATATACCTTTTTTAATTATAGCGTTAATGGGGGTAGATAAGTATGTTAATTGTGGTAAGAGTTGGTTATTGATATTGGGGTCTTTTTTAGTGATTATGACTAATTATTATTATAGTGTGTGTTCTTTAATTGTAATATTTATTTATGGCATTTATAAGATTATTGATAATAAGATATTGATAGTAAAGAGTATTTTTAGTTTAGGTATTAGGTTAGGAATTGCGGTAATGATGGCAGGGGTTTTGCTTATTCCTACTTTATATACTGTTTTAAATGGGGGAAGAGGTAATTCTAGTAATGTTAGTTTGTTAGATTTATTTGTTCCGGATTTTAATGAATTGTTATATGGTAATTATACTATTGGTATTACTTCTATTTTTGTGGTGGCGGTATTTGGAATTATATTTATAAAAAGGGTACGAAAAAGTGATTTGTTTTTGGTTATTAGTATAATATTACTGACTGTTTTTCCAATGGTTACTTATTTATTAAATGGTGGATTATATATTAGGGGGAAGGTTTTAATTCCTTTTGTATTGATATATTTGTATATATTAGGAAGGTTTATTGTTTATTTATTTAAGAATAAAGTTAATTATAAGTGGTTAGTAGTTATTAATATTGTTATTTGTATATTTATGTATGTTAGTGGATATGATAATATTTTATATTATGGTATAGATTTGTTGTTATGTTTGATATTAATATATTTTGGTGTTAGATATAAGAATAAGAGTATTATTTTTATTCCTACTGTTATAGTTATATTAGGGATTAGTTTAGGGATTAATTCTAGTGAGAATTATGTTAGTGTAGAGTATTATGATAGTGTTATTAATAGTGATATAGATAATTTGGTTAATAATATTACTAGTGATAGGGAGTATTATAGGATTATTAATGATAATATATCTAAGGAGGTTGCTAATAGGGTATATAATAGTAATTATTATACTGTTAGTATGTATTCTTCTCTTTATAATGATTTATATTATAGTTTTTATAATAAGTATAATAATATTAGATATCGTAATTATTTGATACAGGCTGGTAGTAATAATAGTTTGTTTAATAATTTTATGGGGGTTAGGTATATTATTAGTGAAGAGGATATAAGTTATTATGATTTGGTTGATAGTAGTGGGGATTTTAAATTGTATTATAATGATAGTGCTTACCCTTTGATATATGTTAGTAAGAGAATTGGTAGTAAGAAAATAATGGATAGTTTGGAGTTTCCTTATAATTTAGAGTATTTGATGAATTATACTGTTGTTAGTGAAGGGGAGGATGAATATTATTCTAATATATATGAGTATGAGGATAGTAATATAGATGATAGTTATGATTTTCTTGTTGATGAAGAGGTAAGTTATAATATTTCTTTAGATGAAGAGTTAGTTGGTAAGATATTATTTATAAGTTTTGATATGGATTATAATAATTCTTGTAGTATTGGTGATCAGACTATATCTATTAATGGGGTTGTTAATAAGCTTACTTGTAAGAGTTGGTTATATCATAATGGTAATAGTAGTTTTGAATATGTAATAAGTGATAGTAATATTAGTGATTTGGATGTTGTTGTTAGTAAGGGTAATTATAAGATATCTAATGTTAAGTTATATGTTATGGATAATGATAGATATGATAATTATATAGATGTTAATAATTTAGATATTGATAAGGGTAATAGTGAGATTAGTTTTGATGTGGATATAGATAATGATAGTTATATTGTTACTAGTATTCCTTATGATGAAGGGTTTAGTGCTTATGTTGATGGAGAAGAAGTAGAGATTGAGATAGTTAATGAAGCTTTTTTAGGGTTTAAGATAGACAGTGGTAGGCATGATGTAAATATAAAATATGTATCTCCTTGGTATAATGGTGGGGTTATGTTTAGTATTATTGGTTTTATGGGATATGGAATATTTATTATTATGGAGAATAGGAAATGTAGGTTAGATGAGAAAAAGTAAAGTTAATTTATAATTAATTTTGATAATGTTATAGAAAGTACTTTCTTTTTTTTATTTTTTTTGATATAATGTTAAAGTCTTTATACTTTATTAAAAGAAAGGAGAGAAATGAGTAAGATTAATATATTTAGTTTGGGCGGTCTTAATGAAAATGGAAAGAATATGTATGTTATTGAGGTTGATAAGGATATATTTGTAATGGACGCTGGACTAAAATATGCTGATGAGAAGATGCTAGGTATAGATTATGTTATACCTAATATAGAATATTTGAAAGAGAATGTTAAGAGGATAAAGGGGATTTTTATAACGCATGCTCATGATGAGAATAGTGGGGCTTTAGTAGATATTATTAAGGATTTAAAAGGTGTTAATGTATATGGATCTAAGTTTACTATTAATTCTATTAAGAAGGATTTTGAGGTTAATAGGATGTCTGTTGATAGTTTGAATATTATTCCTCCATATAAGACACTTAATTTTGGTAAGGTAAAGGTTTTTCCGGTGAGTCTTACACATTCTATGCCAGATAATTTTGGGTATGCATTGTATACGAAAGATGGAGTTATTTTTTATGCGTCAGATTTTGTTTTTGATGCAATGATGAGGGGGTATTATCAAACTGATATTGGTAAGCTTGCTTATATTGGGAAACAGGGTGTGTTATGTTTATTAGCAGAGTCTATTTATGCTGATAAGCCTGGTCATACTGCGCCTAATCATAGGATAGCTAATTTAATTAGGGAGACTTTAAATAAAGCTCATGGTAGGATTATTTTTAATGTTTTGAATTCCCATTTATATAGAATACAAGAGTTATTTAATGAAGTATCAAAGACTGATAGAAAGATAGTAATAATGGGACATAGACTTCAGAATATTATTGATGAGGCTATTATGGGTAAGTATTTATTTATTAATAAGAATTGTATAGGGGATTTAACTAATATTAATGATGATAATGTTGTTATATTAAATTCTAATGAAAGAGAGAAACCTTATTTTAATATTACTAAGATAGTTAATGGTTATGATAAGTTTATTAAGTTAAAATCTACTGATACTGTGTTTTTGGCAACGCCTATTTATGAAGGTAGGGAAAAGACTTTTTATCGTTTACTTGATGATATTGCTAAGCAAGGGGTAGATATTGTTTATTTATCTAGTAATCAGTTATCACATCATGCTTCTTCAGAGGATTTGATGATGATGATAGATTTGATGAAGCCTAAGTATTATTTTCCTATTAAGGGAGAGTATAGAGCTCAGGTATCTAATGCTAATGTTGCTAATAAGGTTGGGATTAAAGAAGATAATATTATTTTAAAAGAGAATGGTTATGTTGCGAGATTTGTTGGTGGTAATTTGGTTGAGTGTTATGATAAAATGCCGGTTGGTGATGTTTTAATTGATGGGGATTCTAATGATGATATTGGAGAGGTTGTTTTAAAGGATAGAGAAATGTTATCAGATAATGGTATAATTATAATATCTGCTACTTTAAATAAAAAAACTAAGGAGTTATTAGCGGGGCCTGAGATACTTACTAGAGGTTTTATTTATGTTAAGGATAGTATAGAGTTAATAGATAATATTAAAGAGATGTGCTTAAAAATAATAGTTGATAATATTCATGATAATTATGTTGATTATGGTAAGATTAAGAATAATATAAGAGAATCTTTGAGTAAGTATTTGAGTAGTCAAACGGGTAATAAGCCTATGATTATTACGGTATTACAAGAAATATAGTATGTAAAAGAGACTAACTGTAAAATTGTGGTTAGTTTCTTTCTATATAAAAAAACATTGGTATAACCAATGAATTAAGATGCTTCACTAAATATTGAAGTATTAAAGTTATGTGAGCTTTCGTCATCTAATAGTTTTAATGTTTCAGTGGTGATTAGAAAGTAATTATCTCTAGTGATATTTTCGTTACTGATGGGATCGTCCCAGGTTAAATCTAAATGGTACCAATTGCTATCTAGGTAAACTAAATTCCAGATGTGGCCTTCGTTTTCGTTGGTAGTGTTATAATTGCTACTATCGGTGCTTATTTTATAGTTGATTATATTTAGTTTATCTAAGAATATTGCCATAGCGTCTGAGTAACCGCTACAGATACCATATCCTTGGATTAATACGCCGTAGGCGGTGTTAGATTTATAGGTATTATCTTCTTTTCCTGGTATGTAACTGCTGTCATAATTGGTGTTATTAATAATATAGTCGTGGATTGTTTTTATTTTGTCTCTTGTACTCATATTATTGGTGATATTTTCGTTTATAAATTTATCTACGACTTGGTTTATTTCATCTATTTCTTCTGTGGTGTAAGTATGATCGATGGTTATTTTAATTGTTTCGTTATTGTATGAGAAAGTAATTTTTTCAAAACTATTATATGGATGAACAAAGTTATTAAGTATGCTTAATAGTTCTTGGTTAACGCTAATTTCATCCATGGTAGTAGAGCATTCTGTATAGTTTTTAGCGCAGTATCTTTCAGAGTAAGTAATGCCGGAATTAATTATATAGTATATAGAGTTAATTATTTCTTCTCTAGAACTAACTTCGGTTTCTTCAAAATTATCGACAAAATTAAAGTTATCTTCTAGAAAGTAGCTATTTTCTGGTGTTTCACCGTATTTTCTTTCGATACTTCTAGAGGTTAGTAAAAATCTAATATCATTTTTAAAAAAAGTGCATATTGTAATGAAGGTAATTACAAATGCTCCTACAAAAACTATTGCTTTTTGACCTGTACTCATATCACACACCCGTTTCTATTTTAATTATATCATAAAAAAGGAAGTAAATAAATTATTTTACTTCCATTTTGTTAACTTTTTTTGTTAGACGAGATTTTTCTCTGTTAACTGTATTCTTTTTAACTAAACCTTTAACTTGAGCATTATCAAGAGCTTTAATAACATCTTTTAAGTTTTTTTCAGCCATTTCTTTATTTCCTGCTAAAATAGCTTTCTCAGTCCTTTTAATAGCGTTTTTAATAGCGCCTTTTGGTTCTTTGTTTGCTTCAGTTGTTTTAGCGATTTGTTTTATTTTTTTCTTTGCATTTTTAACATTAGCCATAAATTTTCACGCTCCTTCCAAAACTAACTACATTAATTCTATCAAAAAAAATATAAAAAGGCAAATATTTTTAATGAAAAATGTAAAAAATATAAATAATATGGTATGATAAGGGAGATTTTATATGGGAAATAATATTGATTTGAATAAGTATAATATTAGAACTGATTTAATTATTGAGAATATTGATGATAATTCTTATGAGGGTAAAATAGAGAAGGAGGAAAGAGGGAATGTTAGTATTACTACTATTAATGTAGATAAGAAAATGTCTTCTTCTATTAATAGGAAGGTTGGCACTTATATTACTATTGAATTTGAAGATATTACTAATTATGAAGATAGGGAAGTAGTTGGGGAATGTTTGGAAAGTGAGTTAAAAAAGATAGTTAATATTAGTAATATAGGAGATGATGATGAGTGTTTGATAATAGGATTGGGGAATAGGAAATCTACTCCAGATAGTTTAGGGCCTAAAACGATAGAGAAGGTTATGGTTACGAGGCATTTATTTGAATTAAATACTGATGTTAAGAAGGGGATTAGGAAAGTGTCGGCATTAAGTCCTGGAGTGATGGCAGATACGGGAATTGAAACTTATGATATAATAGTTAGTTTAATTAAGGAGGTTAAGCCTAAGTTTTTAATTGTTATTGATGCTTTGGCATCTTCTTCTATTGATAGGGTTAATAAGACTATTCAGATTACTAATACGGGTATTAATCCTGGTAGTGGGGTGGGTAATAATAGGAAGGAGTTAAGTAAGGATACTTTGGGTATAGCTGTTATAGCGGTTGGTATTCCTACGGTTGTGGATTCTGCTACTATTGTTAGTGATACTATTAGTTATTTGTTTAGGCATTTATCTTATATTAAGAATAATTATTATGAGAATAAGTTAGTTGTTAGTAGGGATAGTAAATATATTGATAAGTTAAAGAATAGTGATTTATCAATGGATGAGAAGAGGGAGTTATATGGTATTATAGGTGGTCTTAGTGAGGAAGAGAAGAAGGGGCTTATTAATGAGGTTTTAAATAGTATTAATTATAATTTGATTGTTACTCCTAAAGAGATAGATTTTTTGATTGATAAGTTGAGTGAGGTTTTGGCTGGGAGTATTAATAATTGCCTTCATAGGAGTGTTAATAATTATTAAGTTTTTGTTTTTCTCTTTACAAGTTATTTATTATTTTATATAATTTATATGTAATATTAATTGTTGTGGAGGTTTATGATGGGAAGAGTAGAGAGAAGAAGACAAGAGAAATTTAATAAGGCTAAGGGGCTAAAGAATAGTAATATAGAAAGTTTGAATAATAAGGATACTTTTATTACTATGATTAAGATAATTGTGGTAATTATATTAGTATTATTGGTTTTGTATTTTGTAGTAGCGGTATTTGTTACTAAAGAGATTAGTTTTACTAGTGGAGATGACGTTACGGAGGAGGCTGCTAGTAGTGTTACTGATAAGATACTTGCTAAGAATATATTTAATCAGCAAGAGAGTGAGTATTATGTATATTTTTATGATTTTGATGATGAGGATTTGAGTGTAGGGAATGCTATATATAATTTGAGTGAGGATAAGGTTTATAGGGTAGATACTGGTAGTAGTCTTAATAGTAATTATGTAAGTGATAATGATACTGGTAATAAGGGTGCTAGTAGTTTAGATGATTTAATGGTGATAAATCCTACTTTAATTAAGGTTAGTAATGATAGTATTGTTGAATATTATGAGGATGTTGATGAGATTTTGGCATTTTTAGAAGATTAAGGAATATAATTTAGTGGGTGTTTAGAATGATAAAATTATACTTAGATTTTGATGGTGTTATATTAAATACTATTGATGTTACTTATGATATGTTGGCTAAGAGGAATATTACTGATGGAAAAGAGAAGGATGAATTTTATAGGAATCTTGATTGGTTTGATTTGATTAATGGTTGTAGTGAGATAGAAAATAGTGTTAGTAATATAAAGAGGTTGATTAAGAGTGATTTATATGATATTTGTATTTTAACACATATTGGTGCTGGTAGTAGTGAACTTAGTGCTAAAAGAAAGTATTTGAAGGATAAGTTTGGCAATATTAAGGTTATTGGTGTAAAGAAGGGTATTAATAAGTGTGATGTGGTTGATTGTTATAATGCTATATTGGTTGATGATTATATGAATAATTTGGAATTATGGTATGAGAAGGGTGGTATTCCTATTAAGTTTTCTGATAATGGTAGAAAGTGCAAGTTTATGTCTATTAAGAATTTAGGTGAGTTGGTAGATAGGTATGAGGAGATAGAGAAATTACTTGTTGTTAATGAGTAGTTTTTTTAT